>JAUIMA010000122.1 GCA_030432675.1 Candidatus Hydrogenedentota bacterium
ACGCAAGAGCATCTCGATACAACCGGCGGGGGTACAGGGCACAAAGCCTTTTTCTCCGTTCAGCAGTTTGCCCACGTTGACAGGATGAAAACCATCCACATCCTTCGCCGGGTCAACGGCATTGAGTACCTTTTGCTCGTCGATATGCTTGGGCAGCGGCATCTGAACCAATATCCCGTGTACCTTCGGGTCACTGTTTAACTTGGCGATCACGCCCAGGAGGCGGCGCTCGGTACAGGATGCGGGCAGGTCGTGTGCGTAGGAGTTGATACCCAACTCTTCGCAGGTCCGGCGTTTACTGGCCACATAAACCTGGCTGGCTGGGTCTTCCCCCACCAGCACCACGGCGAGCCCCGGCGTACGCTTGGCCTTGGCCACTGCGGCCACATCGACCTTCAATTCTGCCCGAATTTCCGCCGAAAGCGCTGTGCCGGAGATTATCTTGGGTTTTCGAACGGAAGCCATTTCAACCGTGTCCTTCCAAATGTACGTAGGTGTCAGATCATCGTAAACGGTACCACGAAAAGAAGATGGGACCTATACCCGCCTCTACTGCCAAGGTCTATTTTAGCGTGTGACTGCGCACAGTGCAAAAAACGCGGTTCCGCTGGATTTCCCGTGTGTGTCCCCGGGCCGTCGCATCGAGAGCACCCCGAGCACAATGCAATCCATCCCCGGGGACTACCGCTTTCGTCCGTGATACCGTAGTATAGACCACATTGCCACAACGGACGAAAAGGAATCGACCCCCATGCGCGCTATCACGGCCCTGATATTTTCGATGGTTATCTTGATTTCCACCCAGACCTGCGGTGTCGCCGCGCCGGAGGCCATCATCCTCTGTCGGGAAGGTCAGGCCACGGCGACTCTTGTGCTCAGTGCCACCGCTACAGTCCAGGCGCAGGAAGCGGCCGAGACACTCCAATCCTATATCGCCCGAATGAGCGGCGTAACCCTGCCCATCGCACGGGAAAACGATGGGGTGACGGGCTCCCGAATTTTCATCGGACCCGGCACGTCGGTCAGCGAACGAGGCGTCAACGTGCCTTCCGGGGTTACGTATCAGATGAAGGAAGAAGGATTCGTCATCAAGACGGTGGGACAGGACCTGATTCTGGCGGGGAACGAGGATTGGAACTACCAGGGAACCACTTACGCCGTTTTTCACCTCTTGGAGCAGTTGGGCTGTCGCTGGTTCTTTCCGGGTGAGTTTGGAGAGGTCATTCCCACGAAAAAGACCCTTACTGTGCCGCCCATGGACCTGGTATCCCGCCCGGACTTTCGCTTTCGCAATCTCTGGTATGCCGGGTGGATGCCCGCCGAAGCACCAGATCAGGAGCGGCTCCGTGTCTGGTATCAGCGTAACAAATTGATGAGCCTGGCTATGAGCCTGCCGGGAGACGGCAGTATCTCCCAATTGGCGCCAGCGGCCACCTATTTCGAATCCCACCCCCACCTCTATGCCCTGGGAAAGGATGGGGAACGTCACCAGGAAATGCTCTGCATGACGGAGCCGGAAGCGGTCCGCATCGGAGTGGAGACTATCATCACCTATTTCCGGGAACATCCCGACGCCTACACCTTTGGCTTCGCCCCTCCGGATGGGTACC
The DNA here is from genome assembly GCA_030432675.1 of Candidatus Hydrogenedentota bacterium. Classification (GTDB taxonomy): domain Bacteria; phylum Hydrogenedentota; class Hydrogenedentia; order Hydrogenedentales; family JAEUWI01; genus JAEUWI01. The sequence continues at coordinate 1,611 of JAUIMA010000122.1, forward strand.
CTCTCTGCTATTGTGAGCGCTGCACGGCGGCCCTGCCTGGTTTCATGGGGAAAGGCTATGGGGATCCCAGCCTGAGCGACCTGTGGTTTCGCTTCGCCAACGCCGTGGCCACCGAAGTCTACAAAGAATTCCCCGAGCGCTGGGTCCTGACCAATGGCTATTCCAACCGGGTGCGCCTGCCCGAGAGCATCCGGGAATTCAGCCCCAACCTGGGCATCCAATCGGCGGTCATCCAGGCGTGCAGCATCCACCGCATCGGCGACCCCAAATGCTGGCAGCGCCAGACCTACCAACAAATCCTCAATCGCTGGACCGACGCCCTCGACTTTGTCTTCGTCTATGACTATGACCCGGGCAAGGCGGTGGACAACCTGCCCTTCCCCGCGCTTCACAATCTGCGCCATGACATGCCCTATTTCAAGGAGCGGGGCCTGGCCGGATTCTGGACGGAGGGCAGTAATTCGTGGATGGTCACCCACCTGAATTACTACGTGCGCGCCAAACTCATGTGGGATGTGGAAGCGGATGTGGACGCACTCGTCCGGGATTATTGCGAGCACTTCTATGGACTGGCCGCCAAGCCCATGGAGCAGTATATCTGGACCCTGGAGGACGCCGTGGAATCCACGACGATACACACGACCTGGGGGCGTCTCGTACCCTGGAAAACCATCCTCGCTCCCGTGCAGGATCGGCTGGAGCGGCTCATGGCCAAGGCGGAGTCCCGTGCGGATTCACCGGTCTACGCGGCGCGGATTGCCATCATGCGGCAGGTGCACGATCACATGATGGCCTACGTGACTATGGAATCCGCGCTGGAGGAAGCGGACTGGAAGGGCGCCATCGCTTCCATTGACCGGATGTTCGCCCTGCGCGATGCCGTGACGGCGGTGGAACCCGGCCTCCTGCCCAACACCCCGGATTGGGCGAAAGATTTCCGCAGCACGATGGAGTGGCACCGCACGCGCTATGAAGGATTGGCGGCCAAGGCCGGTGGTGCGGAGGGTGAGTTGATTGCTGTCTTGCCGCGAACGTGGTCTTTTAAGAAAGATCCCAAGGATATGGGTGTGATTTACCAGTGGTACCTGCCGGAAAACACGGAAGGGTGGGCGCCCATCGACACCACCCGCTATTGGGAGGCCCAGGGACACGCCGATGAAACGGGTTGGGGCTATTGGGGTAAGGCCTGGTACCGCACCGCCTTTGACGTCCCGAAGGACCGTGCCGATAACACCGTCATGCTGACCATCGGTCCCGCCTACAATGGCGCCGACCACGACCGGGGTATCTGGGTGTGGATTAATGGCCGCCTGGTCGATTGGGAGATGGATCGCCACCATCGCCTCGGTTACCACGATGTGCGCACCCCCATCCATGTGGATATCACGGCGGACATGAAGCCGGGTGAAGAAAATACGGTGGCGGTGTTGGTACACACCAACACACCCGGCCGAAACCCAAGGGGCGGTCTGCACGGGCGCTCGTTCCTCTGGACGCCGAAGACACCGTAGGGACGGTATCGCGCACATGAACGGGACCCACCCGAAAAGACGAGAATCTGACCGCACATGAGATGGATACCTGAGGGACGATGACGCGCGTTCCTGTCCCGGTGGTGTTTTCGAAGGGCTCATCATCTCCAAGTGTTTTTGTTTCCACCCCGTGTGCGCGGAAGAGCCCACCGGGACATGTTGCCGCGTCAGGGTGCCCTTCGCTAATCTGACGCGGCTAAGGGTGGCGCCAAGCTTCCACCCTTAAACAGCGTGTGTCGGCGGCAATACGTCCCTGAATAAAATCCCCTCACTACTGTATTTATCACTGCGGCTCAACTGGGCCCACGCCAGTTTGAAATCGTCAACCCACCACGGGTAGTGTTGCAGCGTTCCGGGCGGGTCCGGGAACAACCGCCTCATCCAACAGGGGAGCACACTATGCCGGTATACGCCTACCGTGCCGTCAATGGGGACGGAGAAGCCTTTGAGGACACCGTCGAAGCCATATCGGCCTACGACCTGACCCAGTCGCTGGAGGCCCAGGGACTTCGGGTCACGTCTATCGACTTTGCCGGCCAGGCACCGGGCACCGTGGTCCATGCGAAACAACTCAGCTGGGAGGAACTACGCCTCTTCACGGAGCAACTGGGGTCTATCGCGCGCAGCGGCTATCCCCTCGTGCCCTCCCTGGCGGCCCTGTCGGACGAGTTGGAACAGCCCCGCCTCCGTGCCGCCACGGAACAACTCCAGAGCGATTTGGCACGGGGCACCTCGTTGGGGGAGGCCTTTCGCCACCAGGAGTCCCGTTTCCCACCCCTCTTTGGCGCACTGATCCGTGCAGGCGAATTAACCGGTGACCTGCCCACCGTGCTCGACATGATGAACGATCATGCGACCCGCATGGCGTCGGTAAAACACCGCGTGAAGATGGCCCTGGCCTATCCCCTTTTACTCGCCATTTGTGCCGTTTCGGTCATCCTCTATCAACTACTCTATATCGTGCCGGTGTTTTCCGATATCTTTCTCGAAATGGGGGGCCCACTACCGGTCCCCACCCAGTTTCTCCTCGTGGTATCGGATGTACTGCGCCATCATTGGTCCGTCGTATTGATCGGTGCCGCCCTTGTCGCGCTGGCCCTGGTCGCGGTCTATATACTCCTGAAACGTCAAGCGGAGGGCCGCCGTTTCCTGGACCGCTGCACGCTCTATTTCCCCGGCATTGGCATGGCCTATCAAGGCGTGGTACAGGCACGCTTCTGCCGAACCTTTGCCCTGCTCCTGGGAGCCCGGGTGCCCCTTATTGATGCCTTGCTTCTTTCCGGGACGGCTTCGGGGAGTGCGGTGCTGGAGAAGGCCGTGTCCCATGCCAGCGATGTGGTGGCCCAGGGCGGTCGGCTCGTAGACGGCCTGCGGGAGTCCCACTTTTTCGGCCAGAGTTTCTATTGGCTGCTGGGCACGGCAGAGGAGCGGGGCCAGGTGGAATATGCGTTGAACAACCTCGCGGAAAGCGCGGAGCGAACGGTCCGCACCCGGGAACAATTACTCGGCTCGGTCATTACGCCCGCCCTGACGATTTTTCTGGGGCTAATCATTGGTTTCATGGTCGTCGCCCTCTACGTGCCCATCTTTACCTTGGGTGATCAGTTGGGGGTGAATTGATGGCAACCTTACCCTCCTGGCGTTCACTCTACCTTTTCGGCGAATGGTTACGGCGCATGAATCGGGAGAGCAAGGGCGATTCCAACTATCCCCGGGCCGTCCTCAAGAAGGCGCGCAATCCCAAGTGGGAAGGCCCCTATTATTTCAATACCAACCGCTGGCGACATGATCTCCTCCTCGTGCTGGAACAGGTGCGCCTCAATGTGAAGTCGAACGTAGCACTGGGACCCGCCTTTGCCATGGCCGCCCGGGACCACCTCGATACAGGACGGGGCCTGACGCCCCAGCATGTCACCTATATCGCCAAGCTCGCCGGACTCGGCATACTGTTGTTACTCAGTCTGGTGGGTGCCCTTGCGGCCCTGGCGGAAGGGGGCAGTGAAGCCCTGCCGGAACTGCTGGAGCCGGGCATCATCGGCATTTGGCTTATCGCGGTAGCGCGCCATAGTGGCACAAAGCCCGTCGCGGTCTTCGCCGCCCTGGAGGCCCACGCCGAACGGGGCCTCTCCCTCTCCGAATCCATGGCACGCCTGCCCCGATTCTTCCCCAAAGACCTCGTCACCCTGGTGGCTACCGCCGAACGGACGGGCAAACTCGACACCGTGCTAGACAGCTTTACCCAGGAAACCATCGTGCAGTGGACGGCCCAGCGGGCGGTTACGCGGGTCTACCGCTATCTGTACTTCGGGTTTATTGTGCAGGCCAGTATCTTCGCCTTCATGGCGGTGAAGGTCTTGCCCGTTTACGAAGAAACGCTTCAGGAAACGGGGGCAGCGCTTGACCATCCCACGACGATTCCCGGCATTCCTCTGCCCCTTCCTTCCCTGACGGATCTTTATGAGGTGGCCAATTTCGCCAGCGTGTACCGCTATCACATCGCCGGATTCTGCTGGCTGATTGCCTTCTGGTTCTGGATTCGCCCCCTGCGCGCCCGGCGCCAGTGGGCCAGCCGCGTGGAATCTACGTTCCTCCTCGCCATCCCCGGCATTCGGGGTATGGTGGCGCGGCAAAACCTGGGCACCATTGCCTTCTTGCTCCACCAACTCCTCCGCGCCGGTGTCCCTCTGGAGCGGGCCCTGGCCACCGTCTCCAAAGGCGATTTGCACCCCGCCTATCGCCGGTGGGTCAACCATGTCCACCGGGGCATCCTCAACGGGGAGAGCTTCCGGGACGCATGCACCGGGTTTCGCATGGCGGCACCCCTGCCCCGCTCCTTCCGGGCCATGGTCGGCATGGGCGAGTTACACGGACACATGGAAAAGGCATTGGCCTATCTTGCCGAGCAGTACCACGGTCAAGTGATTCGGCGTCAGCAAATGCTCCGCGCGAGCCTCTTGCCTTTGGGCGTTTTCCTGATGGGCTATTTTGTGTTGGCCATCGAGGCGGCGGTCTTTCAGGCCCTGGTCGATTTGGCCGATGCCATGATTGTGTGATCGTTTTGCACCGCGCAGGCCATTATCCCGATAGTCATCGAATGGACCAAGGGAACACACTATGACCAAATTTATATATCGGGCACTGGACCCACAAGGCAACGCCATCGAAGATACGATGGAAGCGCCGTCGGCCCATGCCGCCACGCGCAAGCTGCAGGAACGGGGCCTCACGGTGAATTCCGTCGAAGAGGCCTATCCCGAGAAAGGGCTGCTCCGGGTTTCCGGACGGCTCCATTGGGAAGATCTCCAGCTCCTCTCCGAGCAGTTGGCTTCCATCATTCGCAGCGGGCTGCCTTTGGTGCCGTCCCTGCAGGCCCTGGCGAAAGACCTCCGCCACCCCCGGCTCAAGCCCGTGCTCGAAGGACTGCACCAGGACCTCGACCGGGGCACCGCGCTGGAAGATGCCATCGCCCGCCAGCATGACCACTTCCCGCCCATGTATCCGGCCCTTATTCGTGCCGGAGAAGCCTCGGGCGATCTGCCGGGCGTGCTGGGACTCATCAGTGAGCATGCGACCCGCATTGTGGACCTGAAACACCGGGTACAGGCGGCCATGGTCTATCCCCTGATACTGGCGGTCGTCTCGCTGGCCATTCTGATTTTTCTCCTCGTAAAGGTCGTGCCCGTCTTTGAGAGCATATTCGCGGAACTGGGCGGCTCTCTACCAGCGCCCACGCGGTTGCTGGTGGCCTTGAGCCACGGGGTGCAGACCACGGGCCCCACCATCGCCATCGCCGTCCTGATTGCCCTCATCGGAGGGGTGGTGCTGTGGAGCCAACTCCTGCGCTCCCAACGGGGTCGTTGCCAACTGGAACTCTTCCGACTCTATGCACCCTGGTTTGGTCCGGCCTATCACGTGGCCGTGCAAGCCCGTTTCTTCCGTATGATGTCCCTCCTGCTGGCATCCCGGGTCCCCGTGTTGGATGCCATCGAGCTGTCCGCCGCCGGGTCCGGCAGCCCGGTGCTGGAGCGGGCCAGCGAAGAGGCCGTACTCAGCGTGGCAAGTGGCGAAAACCTTTCCGATGCCCTGAAGGGCACCGGATTCTTTGGCCACGATGCCCTGTGGCTCATGGCAACCAGTGAAGCGCGGGGGCGCATCGACGAGGCCTTTGAAAGCCTGGCCAACCGTTATGAGCGGGAGGTGGCGACCCAGGATCAGATGGCGGGGGCGGTGCTGGGCCCGGCCTTTGTCATCGGACTGGGCTGTATGGTGGCCTTCATTACCATTTCCCTCTATTTGCCCATCTTCACGCTGGGTGACCAGATTGGATAGGCCATGAACTGGAAAAAACTTCTGACATCCAACCTGGGCCAGCTATTCTCCCGCAATAGCAAAGACGATGTGTTGCCCACGGCCCCGCGCTATTTCTGGAGCGCCTTGCTCGACTTCGTGCTACGACGTCCGCCCCGAGACGTGGCCGATGCGTTGGACACGATTCCCTACCCCACCTCGCTCGTCCGGAAAATCGGAAACCCCCGTTGGCGCGGCCCCGTCTATCGCAGCGGGCGCGCCTGGCGAAACGACGTGTTGTCGGTGTCGGAGTATATCCGCAGCCTCATTGCCAGCAATGTACCGCTGGCAGAGGGGATGGCGGCAGCCGCCCAGGAGGAATACCGTAAACGCACCCGTTGGAACCCACAACAGATGACCCGGCTCAGCACCGTGCTTGTGCTGCTCGTGGCGGGCGTCTTTTTCGCCGCCAACATCGCGCAAAATATCAACGGCCTCTCCAGCCTGTCCACCGTGTTGCAGGCCGTCATTCTGGTGGGGCTCGTCCTCCTGTTGGTTCGGCACTTGTTCCTTTCCAGGAATCGCCGACTCGCCGTATTTCTGGTCCTGCAAACCCGTCTCGAAGCCGGTGCGGGCATCGCCGAGGCCATGGAAAGCCTCCCCCGCTTTTTCCCCCGGCACCTGGCCGACCTGGTGCGGGTGGGTGAAGAGACGGGCGAGCTCGATGACGCCTTTGCACAGTTCAACGGCACGACCCTCCGCGCCATGGAGCGCCACCGCCAATTGCACTGGGTTCTCCGTTATCTGGGTGCCGTGGTGGTTTTACAAGGTCTGATTCTGGTCTTCCTGGGCATCAAGGTCTTGCCCGTCTTCATCGAACTCACCGAAGAAATTTACGCAGACCATAGTACTACCGTGGAGACCCCCACCTACCTGAATACGGCCTATGGAGCCGCTTCCCTCGTCGATCATATCATCTACCACTGGCCCCAATGGGCCATGGGCGGGGCGTTGCTTTTCCTGTGCATCGCGGCCATGCGCTGGCGGAGTCGCCGGGGCTGGGCCAGTGGTCTGGCCGCCTCCCCCCTCCTCTTTGTCCCGTGGATTCGGGGACTCATCGTGCGACAGAATCTTTCGCAGATCGCCCTCATGCTCCATGGGCTCCTCCGCTGTGGGGTCCCCCTGAACCGTGCCCTGGGCATGTGTAGCAGTACGGACGTCCACCCGGCCTATCGGGATTGGTTGTCGGCGCTCCGTGAGTCCCTTCGCGGTGGGGCGTCCTTACGGGAAGGGCTGGCGCATTCACGGCGGAAGGGCCTGATCCCCGACACCTTTGTGGGACAAGTGGAAGCTGGTGAGTATTCCGGACAGCTCCCGGCCATGCTGGAACGAATTTCCTCCATTTATGCCATGGAGGCGGAGAAACGGATACATATTCTGGTGGCCATCGTCTTGCCAGTGGGCATCATGGGCGTGGGGTACATCACGGCATCCGCGGAGATACTGGCCTTTCAATTACTCATCGGGCTTGCCGAATCACTCTTGGTTTAGCAGCCCAGGGGCACTTGGGTGCCGAAAGCCTATTGAAGGAATATAACGCGTGCAACAGAGACTCGATCGAAACCGGGGATTCACCCTGCTGGAATTGACCTGCGCCCTCTTCATTATTACGGTGGCGGGCTTTGGGACGATCCAGCTCTACAACGTGGGGGTCAATAAAATCCTGGTCATGCAGGAGCTCGACGTGGCATCGGAATTGCTCCGCAATGAGATGGAAACCCTTCGCGCCCGGCCCTTCGACACCGTCACGTCGGGAGACACCTTGACCAATCCATCGGCGGCCCTCACCGCCCTGCACCGTCCGGAGGCGACGGTAAAGGTGGTCGAGTTGGCGCCCGGCCTGAAGGAAGTCTCGGTCACCCTGAAATGGCAGTCCCGCCATGGTCGGTGGATTGAGCGGGCCCTGGTGACCCGGGTCGCCCGGAAGGGAGCGGGCGCATGAAACGACGCATGGGAGCTTGCCAGGGCTATTCACTGCTGGAACTGCTGGTCTACTTGACGGTGCTCGCCATCGGTATCAACCTCTTTGTCTCCGCCCTAGGCACGGGCTCACGGCTATCAGCCACGACCACCCTCCAGATGGGCCGTCTCGAAGGTATCCGCGAGGTTCAACAGACGTTTGTGCACTACGTGCGCCGGGCAGCGGACGTAGTCCCCTCTATCGGGCGCTACAACACCGGCGATTCGGTGGTCGTGCTGAAAATGCCCGCCCTGCAACCCGAAGGCTTTGACTATCTGGTAGTCGGTGCCGTGCAACGACCCGACGCCTTCACCGTGTTGGGATTGACACAGACCGACGGCCAGTGGCAGGAGACCTATATGAAGACACTGCGCCAAGCCCTGGGAGAGCAGTCCTATGTGATCCGTGAAGACGGCGCCCGTCCCCTGATCCAGATGACGGTGCAGGTCAAGCAGGAATCCGGCGAACGGGAGCGTCCCTTTCTCCTACACACCTGCAACGCCACGCCCCGGAGCTATGGGAGTGTCACGCCATGAGAACGCGCAAAAGAAACGAAGGCACGGCACTCATCTTCGCCATCGCGGTGCTCGCCATTCTGAGCATTGGCACTTCGGTGTTGTGGCAGCAATTGCACCGCAACCTCGACCAACACCGCATGGCCTGGCATCAGGAGCAGGTATTCCTCATCGCAGAGGCGGGCCTCGAAAGTGCCCTCGCCCAATTGCAGCACGGCCCCGCCGATTATGACGGTGAGGCCCAGGTGGCCGTGGGCTCGGGCCATTTTACCGTGGTGGTTACCCCCGGCGACGGAACCGGTCATTATCGCCTGCGCTCCACAGGACGGCTGGAACATGCCGCCTATCGCTATGACGTGGTCACCCTGTCCGCCACGGTGCGACTCTCCCCTGCAGGCGATCTCATCGCCTATGCATGGCACATCGACCGGAAAGGAGCCCCCCTATGAGGCGCAACATCAAGCTAGGGGGATTCACCCTCTTTGAATTGCTCACGGTCATCGCCACCATCGGCATCCTCGCCGCCATCTTGTTACCCGCACTCGCACGGTCGCGAGAAGCGGCCCGTCGGGCAAGCTGTCTGAGTAACCTGGCCCAGCTGGGGCTGGCCTTGCGCATGTATGCCGAAGAGCATGAACGACAACTTCCCTGGAGCGGCGGCGGCGGCAACGCCGATTGTCTCCTGCCCCTGCGGGGGGACTACTTGCCCGACTCGGGCAATCTGTTTTGCCCCTCCGATGCCAGGGACAGTTATCGCGATATTGAAGACCTCGATGGCAGCACGATAACCTGGACGGCGGATATCGACCTGACCGGGAACGACCGGAATAACCAGGATGAAATCCCCAGCGTACGGGCAAGCTATGACTATTTCGGAGCCTACACCAAGGCGCCGTTGGCCTTCCCGCACCCTTCACGCCCCGTGCCCCGCACCCAGCTCATGTGGGATATTACCGTTAAAGACAACAACGACAATCTAGGCTATTCTCCCGGTGTCATGAGCAACCATGTCCCTTCCGGTGGAAACGTCTTATACCTCGACGGCTCCGTGGCCTTTCTCAAAACCCTGGATTGGTTCGCCAACGACCTGCCCCACGAGACCCCGGGTATCGCGGTGGACATGCCCGACGCGATCATTGCGGCCCAGCAGGCGGAGGAAGAAGCCCAGCCCCCACGTCAATCAGGATTGGGTGGTTTCTCGTCGGACCCCGTATTCCCCCGCCGCGGAAATCGCTAGGCGACGCGAAAGGGCATAAAGGACGAAAAAGACTTAAGGGACGTTACGAAGCCTGGCGCGGGGGAGGCGAAGCCCGCGCTCCGATTTAGCGGCGGATCGGGGGGGACCACCGTAATCCTCGGTAATTACTGGCCCGCAGGGGAAATGCCGTTGCATTCAACCCCTTTGTGCGATATTATAAGGGCTGGTTGGAGGCGTTATCGCACTACGGAGAGGCTTTTTCTATGCGCATCGATGGAGATGAACGGCGGCGTTACCCGCGGAGTCGTCGGGGGCTGCCCCTGGCCGTGGATGAAGCGGGTCCGGGTGTATTGAATCATGTGGACAATATCAGCGCCAATGGCGTGTTGTGTCACACCATCAAACCCGTGCCACTCATGACCAAAATGCGTATCGCCCTCGATCTACCGGCTCCGTATGACCGGCGTGTCGATGCCGAAGGGGTCGTGGTCCGTTGTGACGCCGATGACCGGGGAGATGACCATTTTAAGGTGGCTATCCTCTTCACCAAGATCGACGCCGATGAACACGAAGCCGTCCGCCAGTTTGTCGAAGAAGACATTGCGGTGCAGGATGGTGTAAGCGACTAGTTTTGTCCGCTGAATCCCCCCACGCTGCCCGCCGTATCTCGTTCGACCGATGGCTCCTTATCCTCTGTGTTGCGGTGTTGGGCCTTACGGTCTTGTACCCAACGCTCCGCCTTCTGAGAGAAGCGTTTCTCGCGTGGGATTCCGCCGCCCTCCAGGGAAACCACGCCTGGGTCACCATCCGCAACACACTGATTATTGGATTCGGCTCCGTGGTCGGAGCGGGCGTCTGCGGCACGGCCCTTTCGGTGGTGCTCACCCGCTTCACCTTTCCGGGTTCCCGGGTTCTGGCGGCCCTGGCTTACCTGCCCTTTACCCTGCCCCCCCTCGTGGGCGTGCTGAGTTTTTACTACCTCATTGGTAAGAGCGGACTGATTGCCCGTTTCGCCGAACAGGTCTTGGGGGTTGAGGATGCCGTGCTCCCCGGCGTCTGGGCCATCCTGCTCATTCACACCTACTCTTTTTACGTTTTCTTCTACGCCATGGTGGCCCCCGCATTGGCCAACCTGGACCGCTATCAATTGGAGGCCGCGCGCACGCTGGGGGCCAGTCGCGCCCGGGTCTTTTTCCGGGTCACCCTGCCCCTCCTGCGCCCGTCACTGACCGGGGCGTCGCTCCTGACCTTCATGTCTTCCTGTGCCTCCTTCAGCGCACCCTATTTCTTTGCCGATAAATTCCCCGTGTTGAGTGTCGCCGTGTACACGGAACGGAGCCAGGACAACCACGGGGCGGCCGTTACGCTCACGGTTATCCTGGCCATCGTATCGCTCCTCGGCATCCTGCTCTTTCGCTCCAATCTGAGCGGCGGAAAGTCCGGGTCCAAGGGAACGCCCCGGCCCATCGGCAGCAGTTCGGGGCGGCTCCTCGCGGGGGTAGGCGCCTGGTCCGTGATTGCCCTGCTTTTGCTGCCCCACGCCACCATCCTGTGGCTTTCCTTTGCGGATTACCGGGCCTGGAACACGGAACTCATCCCTACCGTCATGACGGTGCAGAATTACACGGAGCTTTTTACCAACCGCAACGCCTTCGGGCCCATCCGCAACAGCCTGTGGATGAGTGGTGTGGCCACGGTGGCGACCCTCTTGATTGCCTTGCCCGCCGCCTATCTGATTGCCCGACGGCGACCCGGCGGAGCGTGGCTCAATGTGTTGGTCATGATTCCCTGGGCCCTGCCAGGCACCGTGATTGCCATCAACCT
>JAUIMA010000123.1 GCA_030432675.1 Candidatus Hydrogenedentota bacterium
ATCCGTTATGGCTTCACAGGTGCCGCCGCCTCCGGGTTGGCTTGCAGGAAGTCTTTTCCCAGCAGATGAGCCACCGTAGCCGCCACCTGTGCCTGGGTCGTCGGGGCGTTCTTAACCAGGCCCTTCGCCGGAATGCCCGCGCCATAGAGGGCCATCCAGATGCGCTCCGAGCCCACCACCTTCGCCCCATGGCCGGTCCAGTCGTCTATCGTGTCGCCCCGCCCGTGGTCGGTCGTCATGACCAGCGCCGTCTTTCCCGCGTATTGGGGCATGGACTGGAGCAATTCCCACAGGCGCCGTACATAGTCATCCGTACGCCGGGCAGACGCCAGGTACATATCGTAGCGTTTGTCGTGGGCCCAGTCGTCCGTCTCGCCAAAGGCCACATAGAGGAGCCGAGGCTTCCTGGCCTTCACATACTCCACCGCGCCATGAAAGGTGGTGAAGTCGAATCGAATCCCACCCCAATAATGAGGCGTCTCGTCGGAAATCTGATTGAGAAATCGGAGGTGCTCGGGATCATTGGAGACCGTGAGGGGCATCCATCCCGCATTCACCGGGATACCACTCCGCTCGGCATTGATGATATAGGGGAACACATCCCAGGAGGCGAAGGCGGCGACGCTCCCCTCGAATCCGGGCTGCTGATTCAGCCACTCCAACACCGTCACATTCACGTTGTTTTTCTTGGCATTGGAATCAATCTTCGGGTCAACCGAACCCGTCAGAATCTCCGAATACCCCGGGTAGGAAAAATTCAGTCCATTGGTCACCACCGACGGACTCCCACTCTCGGCGTGCCCATAGACCTGACCCTCCTTGGCGAGGGTCCCCCAGAACCAGGGCAACAAAATTTCGCGTCGCGCTTCAGGGCTATCCGCCCAGAATTCCTCTTTGACCTCCGCCGCATTTTCATTGGCCTTGGCTTCGGGTGTCAAAAGACGCGCATCGGCACCGCCAAACAATTCCTGCCACCGAAGACCATCCCACGACACCAGCAAGACATTTTCAACCGGTGCGGCCGTGGTCGTCAAGGAGGCCGAAAGCCACACCAATGCTACGAGTAGTATAGTCGCGATTCGCATGTTCTTTTCCTCGGGTAGTCGATGACGCAACCTTCCTGGAATATTCCGGTCGCCCCACCTCCGCGCTCGGTTGCTTGCCCCTGGTCTAGCGCCCGGCCATCAGCGCCACGAAGGTCTGAAAAAAATGGGGGTCCAGCTCGTCACTCATCTTTTCTTTCATAAACTGGAGGGCCGGAAAGGTATCCATGGCGTCTTTGTAGGAGCGTTGGGTTGTCAAGGCATCAAAAATGTCGGCGATGGTCGCGATGCGTGCCCACTCGGAAATCTCATCCCCTTTCAGGCCGTCTGGATACCCCCGCCCATTCAATTTCTCATGGTGATGACGGGTTACATCCAAGGCAATCTGACTGGTTTCACCTTGCTGGAGCAAGATCTCGTACCCATGCACGGGATGCATCTGCATTTGCTGCCATTGCTCTTCACTGAGACCGCCGGGAGCGTTCGTAATGTCATTGTCGATCAGGCGCTTCCCGATATCATGCATCAGGGCACCGTGGGCAAACTCGTCCAACTCCGGGCCAGACTTGCCCAGCTTTTGAGCCAGAGACACACTGTAGACGAAAACGTTCACGCTGTGCGTATAGGTGTAGTAGTCATAGGAAGTCAATTGCATCAACTCGTAGAACGAGGTGCTCTCTTTGGCCAGGAAATCTACCATACCCCCAGCCGCCTCACGGCTCTGGGCCACCAGATCTTCCGACTTCGGGTTCGTGAGTAACTCCTGCACCAGCCCCTGAGCCGATTCATAGAGTATACCGGCCCGCTCTTCAACCGGCTTGGAGGAATCGGCCAGGTACTCGGGAAGCACAGCGACGGAATACTCGACCCACGCTTTCCGATCGGTATTCTTCACCAGGAATTCTGAGATCTTGTTCTCACGCAACCGTTCCCGAATCCGCTCGTCAAAGGGCAGCGATTTTTCCCGGTAGAGCACCGGCTCGGTTCCCGTCTTCGACGAGAGATACAGATCGAATCCCGTCACCAGATCGCTCTTGAGTGAATCGATCGCTATCGTAAAATAATCGCTACTCACTGCTACTCCTGTTCGTCCAGTCCGATGCCCTTGTCGGAGACGACGGTCGCTCCATCACCCAGTCTCTCCCCAAATACAAGATGCATAATGCCTTCCGCGATTTGTTCGCCGGCCATATTCTTGGCCAAACCGCGCGCACGCTGCCCCATCTCCGACAGCATCGCACGATCACCCACCAACGCCAAAATCAATGTGCACAAACGCTCCGCAGTACAGTCGGCATCTTCCACAATCCGACCGGCACCCGCCTCCTCAAACGCCCGGGCATTCTGCATCTGGTGATTATCCGTTGCATGGGGATAGGGGACCAGTATACAAGGTTTTGCAAGGGCAGCCAATTCTGCTGTCGTCGAGGCACCGGCACGTCCGACCACTAAGTCTGCAGCGGCACATGCGGTCACCATATCATCCACAAATTCATGCACTTGAATCACACCGCCCACACGAGCTGCCGCGACACGCGCCTGCTCCGCATCCGACTTACCAGTGGCCCAAATCAATTGAATGCCCTCGGCTGTCAATTGCTCCAGACTCTCCAGTACTGCGCGATTGATTCGTTGCGCCCCCTGACTGCCACCACAAACCAACACGACCGGCGCATCGTGTTGAAAGCCGAGCCGGTCACAGGCCTCCTCACGTTCAGGAGGAAAAACAAACTCGGGGCGAATGGGGTTTCCCACAACTTCGGAACGCCCTTCGGGATACTCCCCCTGCGTATCGTCGAAACTGAGGTATACCCGTGCAGCGCGGGGAGCCAGCAGGCGATTGGCCATACCCAACCGTCGATTTTGCTCGTGAATTACGGTCGGAATTCCCATCCATTGGGCGACCCACAAAAGGGGCAGGGATACGTATCCGCCCACACCGAAAACGACCTGGGGTCGAAATGAACGAATCAACAGGAGTGATCGCAACATACTGAGAAGCAGCTTAAAGCCCACCCAGAGTTGCTTCAGCCCCCGCTTTCGAGGCCAACCCGCTACCGGAATGGACCGAAATGGGATAGCCATCCGCTTGCTCAGGGTCTCTTCGATACGCCCCGAACACCCGACCCATTGGGCCCGCAACTGGGGATCACGCCGACGCAGTTCCTCATAAACGGCGATTAACGGTGAGGTATGCCCTCCCGTACCACCACCGGAAACCATAATCCGCATGATACATCCTCTAAGAACCGTTACTGCCCCCAAAAATTACCCCACAGCCATTGTTGAGAAAACGGCCTCTCGACCGGAATTTCAACACAACATTTAGAATAGTATCACCCGATGGGACCGGTTGTCATGCCCGTTTCGCACCCGATTCCGGGGGAGTTGCCTGGATACCCACGTTGGCCAGCACCCCCGTCAACCCCAGAAAAACGATTAGCGCCGTACCTCCATAACTGACGAAAGGCAGGGGCAATCCCTTGGTAGGAAGCAATCCAATGGTTACCAGCATAATAATCAAGGCCTGCACGGAAAAGAGGGCCACGATTCCGGTGGACAACAGCGCACCAAACATGTCAGACGCGTTCGTGGCAATCCGGTATCCGGCGATCAGTAGTCCTGCGAACAGCAGCAGCACCGTCAAGGTCCCTGCCAGCCCAAACTCTTCCCCCACCAAGGCATACACAAAGTCGGTATGACTGGCATAGAGATACCCCAGTTTTTGCTCACTCCCTCCAGCGCCTTTACCCCAGAGTCCCCCCTGCGCGAAGGCGGAATACGACTGAATCAAATTGAATCCTGAGTCCAGCGGGTCAGCCCAGGGGTCACGAAACGCAACAAGGCGCTCCACCCGGTGGGGACTCTTGACGATGGCCACCGTCACGATGGCCCCCAGCGGTAATACGCTCATAAACATGTAGCGCCAGGAAACGCCCGCCACCATCATCATGGCGTAGGCAACCACCATCATCACGATGGGCACGCCCAGATCTTTCTCCGCCAGCACCAGGCCGGCGAAAAGTCCCGCGATACACACGGGAGGTAGAAATCCCGCAAAAAACTTTCGAATATGTTCCCGGTTATGGGTGAGCTTCACCGCGAGAAGCAGAATAAGGGCAAACTTCGCAAACTCGGAAGGCTGAAAGCGAAGCCCCCCTATCGCCACCCAGCGCTTTGCGCCGTTGGCGGTTACCCCTGCAACCAACACGTAGACCAATAGTGCGAGCGATACCAGGACGATACTCCGAAAGACGAAGGGATCGCGAAGGCGATGGTAGTCAAAGCGCATGGCCACCATTAAGGCCACGATGCCAATAACCAGGGCATAGAGATGGGTGCGGGGCTCCGATGCGCCATTTTCATACCCGACGGCACTGTAGACCATAAGAGTTCCCGCTGCGACCAAGGCGAGCACAATGGTGACGACCCCCGTTACTTCTCGGTGCATGAGTGAGACTCCTCTTGGGCCAACTGCTGAACCAACGCGCGGAAATGTTCGCCGCGCGCTTCAAAATTATCGTATTGATCGAAACTGGCACAGCCGGGAGAAAGCAGGATGGTATCCCCGGCGGCGCTCAACTGATGGGCAAGCTCTACCGCAACTGCCATATCCGGTACGACATGGACATCCGTATTTTCGCCGAATGCCGTTGCAAGTGCCGGACCCTCGGCACCAAACGCAATCAACGGACGAACGTGTCCCGCCACGGTTGCCCGAATGCTGTCGTAGCTGCTTCCCTTCCCCTGGCCACCCGCCAGCAGGACAACCGGTTCAGGGAAACTCTCCAGCGCCACACGCAAGCTATCGATGTTGGTCGATTTCGAGTCGTTATACCAATGCCGCTGAGCCTGCACACCAAGGTCTTCCATGCGATGGGCCACCCCGGGAAAATCTCCCAGCGCGTCGAGGCACGCGGCCATATTGAAGCCTCCGGCTTGCAACATCGTCAGGGCCGCCAGCACATTGGCCCGATTGTGAAGACCCGGCAGGGGAAACGTGACCGCTACGCCCTTTTCGCCGTCCAGCCAGAGGCATTCCCCGTCGGAATAGAGGCCCGAGGGGGGCACCATCTTCAGACTGAACGCCCGGACATCGATTCCGGGCGGCATCGCCATGGTAGCAAGCGCTGCATCATCGGCATTGAGTACGCCGAAGGCTGCCGCCCGCGATGAAGTACCAAACAGCCGGGCTTTCGCTGCCCTGTAGCCATTCATGTCGCCATGACGCCCCAGGTGATCCGGCGTCAGATTCAGGATAGCCGCGATCCAGGGAACGAAGCTATCGACGGTCTCCAGTTGATAACTGCTCACTTCCAGGACGTAGTAGTCCGGTGTCTCATCCAGGACGGCCGCCGAAAAAGAGGTGTGATTGTTCCCCGCCAGGCGGGAACGAAACCCGAGGGCCTTAAGTATATGGTGGAGCAGTTCGGTCACCGTGGTTTTACCATTGGTGCCCGTGACCGCCAGGACCGGGGCTTCGGCAAAGCGGGAGGCCAACTCCAGCTCACCAATGACGGGAATATTTCTTTCCCGCATCGCCAGCAGCGGCGCAATGGATGGGGGTACGCCCGGACTCACCACCACGACTTCGGGGGCGCTCCAGGCACGTGGCGTATGTCCCCCGGTTTCATAGGGAATCTCAAGCGCGTCAAGGGCGGCACACCAGGGCGTTAAGGTGTCGCCGCTGGACACGTCCGTAACGAAAGGCCTGGCGCCGTGGTGCTGCAACAGGGCGGCGGCTCCAACGGCCGAACGTCCCATTCCCACCAGGGTAACGGACACATCCTTCCAGTTTTGAGGCACAGGGTTCATCGTAGTTTCAGCGTGGTGAGGCTCAGCAAGGCGAAAATAAAGGCAATGATCCAGAATCGGAGGGTGACCTTGGTTTCCGACCAGCCCAGCAATTCAAAATGGTGATGCAATGGGGCCATGCGAAAGACCCGTTTCCCTGTAAGTTTGTAGGAACCCACCTGAATGAGCACACTGCCTGCCTCCATGACGAAGAGACCGGCTACGATAGGGAGCAGGAGTTCCTGTTTGGTCAGAATGGCCATCGTACCAATCGCCCCTCCCAACGCCAGGGATCCCGTGTCCCCCATGAAGACCTCCGCCGGGTGCGCATTGAACCAGAGAAAACCCAGCCCCGTGCCCAATAGTGCCGCCCCGAAAACAAACAACTCGCTCGCTTCGGGAATGTACGTCAGATACAGATAGTAGGACCAATCCGCCCGACTCACCACATAGGCAATCGCGGCAAAGGTCAGGATCGAAACGATAGAAACACCCGCTGCCAGCCCGTCCAGCCCGTCGGTGAGATTCACCGCATTGGAGACCCCCACAATAATGAGGATTACAAAAAGCACATAGAATGGCCCCAAGGGGATGAACACATCTTTCAGCCCCGGTATACCTACTTTGGTGTGGAGATTGGTCACGCTCTTGGCCAGGATACCCGGCATGGCGGCCTCAAGAATCAGGCGGTTATAGCGCACCTGCTCCTTACTGTCCATCGCGTCGAAACCACGGGCGGCAAGTTTGCTCAACACCGCCGACGCTGTGGGTCCCACCGAAAAACAATCTTCCAGACGCTGCGTATTCAAGACCCGATTCATCCCGGTGAGGACATCAAACTTGTATTCCCGTGGAAGAAACTGCACCTCGGTCGCCAGCCGCAAGACCGCCTGATCTTCCTCGCTCAATTCGTTCCAGATGTGGCCCGCCACCGAAGGCTCCGAGGTATCTTTCGCCGCCATCAGCGTGTGGGCGAGGGCATCCCAGTCCTTCACATCCCGGGGGCCCACCCAGGATTCGCTGACCGTGATGGGAAAAAACAATAGATAGAGACCCAGCAACCCGCCACTGAGAATCTGGCCGGCAAACTTGGCACGGGCGCTCAGTCCATCGTTGTGTTTCCGCCGCAGTTTGATATAGTCGTCGAGAAAACCCACCATGCCGAGCAACAGCAGCATGCCCAAGGCCACCCAGAGCAGGCGGTTGGTGAGAGTGCTCCAAAGCAACAGGGACAACACAGTGGAAAGAAGGATAATGGCTCCGCCCATGGTGGGAGTGCCGGCCTTCCCCTTGTGCAGAGCATGCAGATCCGCAACGTGATCTTTCTTGATGAACTGACCGACTTTCAGTGCCCGCAGCATCTCGATTAGCTTCGGGCCCACCAACAGGCAAAACAGAAATCCGGTTACCGCTGCTCCCCCGGCACGGACCGTGTGGTAACGAAATACATCTAAGGCATCGAAATAAGGTAAGAGGGCTTGCGTTAAGTAAAAAATCATGGGCCGACCGAGTTACTCCCCACCGTCTGGTGCAATAAGCTGTTGTAAGGCACCCGCCACCTGCTCCATGCGTACGCCGCGGGATCCCTTTAAAAGAATAGTGTCACCGGGAGCGGTAACGGGAAAGAGGGCAGTGGCCAACGCGTGGTGGGAGTCATAGGACTCGGCCTCGGAGAGACCGGCTTCGCGGGCACCCCGTATAATATCACAGGCATGCGCGCCGTAGGTATAGAGCCGGTCAACACCCAATCGCGCCACCATCTCCCCCAATTCCCCATGCATTTGCCGGGCGTCCGGTCCCAACTCGAGCATATCCCCCAACACCGCAATTCGCTGCCCCGTACCCGGGCGCTCCATCAAGGCATCCAGGGCCGCCGCCATGCTGGTGGGATTCGCATTGTAGGTGTCGTCCAGTATCTCCAAACCGCCCAGGTCATACACTTTGAACCGACTCGCTGCCGCGCAAGCCGCACGAAGGGGCCCTTCGAAATCCTGGATGCCATGCTGCAAGGCCACGGCGACCGCCAGCAGCACGTTGGTTGCATGGGCTTTGACGGGCAGCGGCAACCGCAGTTTCCCGATGGGATCGATGTCGAGGAGCAGTTCACCTTCCGCATCAAACGCGCAAGAACGAAGGACTACATCCCCCTCGCTACCAAACCGTACAATTTCGCCGGCAAAGTCTTGGGCCATATCCCGGCACCAGGGGTTATCCATATTCTGATAGAAGCGACCGTCGGCATCGAGATTATCCACGATCTCGGCCTTGGCCTTCGCCACATCCGCAATGCTGCCAAATCCCTCCAGGTGGGCCGGCGCGACCAGGGTAACGGCCGTTTCCGTCGGACGGGCCAGCCGACACAGGTTGGCGATTTCGCCCCCGTGATTGGCGCCCATCTCGATGACGGCGAAGGTCGTGTCACGGTCGATGCGTAGCAGGGATAAGGGACACCCGATTTCATTGTTCAGGTTACCTTGCGTTTTTACCACACGATAGCGGGTCTCAAGCAAGGCCGTGGTCAGATCTTTCGCCGTCGTTTTGCCGCAGGATCCCGTTATGGCCAACACAGGAATATCGTGGCTCATCCGGTGGCGAGAAGCGAAACGTTGGAGCGCCACCAGTGGATCGGGAACCACCAGACAAGGCCCTTCGGGATGTTCCTGCTGACAGATGGCTGCGGAAGCGCCCTTCTCGAAGGCCATCGCCACGAAAGTCTCCGCATCGAAATTGGGGCCTTTGAGCGCCACATAAACGTCACCCGCTTCCAGGGTTCGGGTATCGGTGGAAACGCCCGTAATCGGACGTGCAGCAGGAGCCGGTACGGAACACCCGATCCACGAGGCAAGTTGCTCAACAGGGTAGGACCACCCCATCAGCCTCGGGCTCCAAGTGCTTCCAGAGCAACCTCGCGGTCGTCAAAGTGTATCGTCTCATTGGCCAGAATTTGATAATCTTCGTGTCCCTTACCGGCTATCAATACCAGGTCCCCCTTCTCCGCCATTTTGATCGCATGGTGTATCGCCTCTGCCCGATTCTCAATGGTTACGTAATCATCTCGTTTGGCGCAGCCCGCTTTCTGAAGCCCTACCTCAACGTCGAGTAAGATACGCTTGGGGTCCTCGCTCCGGGGATTGTCCGAGGTAAGCACGCAGAAGGAACTCATCCGCCCGGCAACGTTTCCCATCTTCGGACGCTTCCCCCGATCACGATCGCCACCGCAACCGAAAACCGTAATAATCCGGCCCTTGCACAGATGCCTGGCAGCTTCCAAAACATTCTTCAGCCCGTCTTCAGTGTGGGCGTAATCCACCACCACGAAAAAGTCCTGACCGGCGTCAATACCTTCGAAACGACCCGGCACCCGCTCGAGACGTCCCAGTCCGGCCGCAATGGTCGCCAGGTCGATACCCAGTCCATGGGCAATACCGGCAGCACAGAGGGCATTCTGAATATTGTGGTGACCGAGCAATTGAATCTCCACGTCGATGTCGCCGCGGGGCGTCACCAGTGTGAAGCGGGTGTTCTTCATGCCCAATCGTATATCACGAACCCGTATCACGCCATCGGTCCCATAGGTCACCGTAGTAACGGGGGAGGCGGCTTCGAAAGCAGCGCCCGACGGATCGGCCTTATTCACGACCGTAAATGCACCTTCGCCCTGAATGCGGGTGAATAATTTGAGTTTGGCATCCCGATAGGCCTCCATGGTCTCGTGGTAGTCCAGATGGTCCTGGGTCAGATTGGTAAAGGCCGCTGCCGTAAACCGGATTCCCGCGACCCGCTCCTGTGCGAGGGCATGGGAACTCACCTCCATCACCACGTGGCTATCCCCCGCCTGAAGCGATTGCGCCAGGAGTCGTGCCAGCTCATCGCCGAAGGGCGTCGTATGAGGCGCGGGGAGTATGGTGCCGCCAATTTCGTAGCCCATGGTTCCATAGTTGCTCGTATGGATACCCGCCTCGCGTAAGATCGACTGAGTCAACGATGCGGTGCTGGACTTCCCATTGGTACCGGTAATACCAATAACAGTCAACGTCTCCGTAGGATTTCCCGCAATCTGGTGGGCCAGTAGGGCGGCCGCTTCCCGCGGGCGCGCAGAAAAAAGATAGGGGCACCCTTCGAGGCGATGAATTCCGGTACGGTCACCCAGGATGGCGACGGCCCCGGCGCTTACCGCGTCGGGTGCGAAATCGTGACCATCCCTATGCTCGCCGGTGACTGCCACGAAGAGGTCACCCGACTTTATTTGACGCGAGTCTTCCGAAACCCCTGTGACTTCCAATTCGGGCAATGCGGTGGTTGCAATCCCCAACAGGTCGCTGATTTCAAGATGGGTCATCTTCCAACTCCAATTTCGTGCGCGAGAATTCAAGGGCGCACAACTGCACGGCGGCCACCGGAGTGCCCGGTGCGGGGCGTTGTGAAACGACCCATCCAATGCCCTGGGGATCCCAGGGAATTCCTAATTCACGCAACTTCCGGTGCGCCTCGCCCTTACTCAAGCCCGTCAGGTCGGGCAGGGTCGGGGCACCTTCTTCTACATCCCCGATAGGCCGGGTTAGTTCCAGGCCATCCAGACTTTCCAGCTGATCTTCCATGGCGAGTTCCAGCTCCATAATCTGGGCATCGCTCAGGCGCGTCGTCATGGTGTCCCCATCCTCCCCCTTGATTTCGCCAGCGGGAATCGCGCGGGCCACCTCGATCTCAACGGCTTCGTCGGCCTCAAACTCCTGGTCTGGGGGTACGTTCAGGTGAATCAAGGCATCCCGTACCACGTCGCGAAAGACGGGGCCGCAAACATAGCCGCCCCAGTGTTGGCGAATCATGGGCTCCTTGATTACGATGACACACACAATCCGGGGATCCGATACGGGAGCGAACCCGGCAAATACGGTCGTGTAACGATCTTTACTATAGCCGCGCCCCGATTTACTGAGCATCTGGGCCGTGCCCGTTTTCCCACCAACGGTATACTCTTTGATGTTGGCGCGGTCTTTGGCCGTACCATTCAAGACCACCTTGTGACACAGTTCACGCATAATGGCCGCCGTCGATTCCGAGATAACCCGCTTCGCTTCGGGAGGCGTGTGTTGATACGTCGTCGTCCCGTCCGCCGCCAGGGCCCGCTCCACGTAGTAGGGCTCCACCAGCGTTCCACCGTTGGCAATGACGGCAAACGAACGTGCCAATTGCAGCAGGGTCACCCCCACTTCCTGCCCCATGGGCAAGGAGCCCATAGAAAGCCCGTTCCAATTCTCACGGGCACGGAGCACACCGGGACTTTCGGCACCCCGGGGAAAATCCCGGCTCGTCGGCACGCCAAACCCGAAGGCCCGCATCCAGTTGTCGAGCCGTTCCGGCCCCAGCATGCGGGCGACCTTAATAATGGCCACGTTGCTCGACTCTTCGAAACAGGTGGAAAAGGGAATCACGCCATGGGGGTGAAAGTCGCGCACATAGTGACCGTAGGGATTAAAACCGCCGTTTTCACAGTCGATCATGGTGTCTTGCGTAATCAGGCGCTCTTCGATGGCGGCGGCAGCGGTAACGATCTTGAAGGCTGACCCCGGTTCGAAATAATCCGTGATGGCCTTGTTTCGCCGGGCGCTCGCTTCATAGGAATCGTAAAAGTTGGGGTCGTAGGCCGGCCGCGAAGCCATCGCATAGATAGCCCCCGTGTACGGATCCATCAAGACACCCATTCCCTCGGGCGAATTACACTCTTCCATCCGCGCATCGAGGGCCTGTTCCAGCTCGTGCTGAATATTCACATCAATCGTGAGCTGTACAGATTCACCTGTCTTCGCTGGCGTATATTCCAACACCCGCGAATCGAGCAGCCGCTGGGCCGAATCTTTTCGCGTGCGATACACGCCCGCCTCACTACGGAGATGCTCATCAAAGGTCAGCTCCAGCCCTTCCGAAGCATCTCCATTCCGATTCACGAAACCCAGCAGGTGAGCCGCTGCGCCCCGCTGGGGATAGTGACGAATGGATTCTTCCCGGATGTGGAGTACACCTTCCCATTCGGTGATGAGGAACTCAACCGCCTTCGCGTGGGCCTCTTCGGAGATCCACCGTTTCACCCACTTGAATTTGAAAGGCTTGCCGGAGTCGGTGCGCTCCATGATTCGCCGCTCGAGTTCGTCTTTGTCGAGTCCGAGCGGTGGCGCCACCGATTCCGCGAAGTGTTTCGGATCGGTGACCATGGTCGCATCCACCCACAGTGAGGGGACCTTACGATTGGTCGCCAGCTTCACATTGGCGTTTCGATCATAGATGTCGCCCCGGGGTGCGGTGAGAATGGTCTCACCGATGTGTTTGGCTTCTTCCACATCCAGGGCATCATTGGGAACCAGGTGGACCATGTGAAGCCGCAAGGCAACCACGGAAAAGCCCAGCAGCATGGCGACCAGTAAAAGGCGGAGGCGACGGCGTTGTAAGTCGGTTAGGGGACCGCCATAGGGCGTGGGGGCTTCGGCACGCTCACCCGGTCTGCGCTGCATCATCTCGACTTGTCTCCTCTCACGCGGCAGACGTCAGGCCAGGCGATGCCCGCTCAGGTGCGCTCGTATGACCGTCTTCTTGCCGTCGTCTAAAGCACTTCCAGGGTGCCCATATCTGCTTCCACACCGGGAAGCTCCTCAACATAGGCGTCTTCCGGCAATTCCAATACGACCGCGGGCTTTTCCGGCGCGGGTGTCGGCACCGCAAACACGGTCTCTGCGGCCTCGTCTACCGTAAGCCAAACCGGGGTATCTTCCGTAGCAGCGGTGGGCACTACCGTATCTGCCGTATCTACCGTCTCCGCCGTCTCCGTGGCAGGCTCCGGGGTTACAGCCACCGCAGGTCCACCGATTGCGATATCTTCCATCGGTGCCGGGACCTCGGCCGTCAGCGACGCTTCAGCCAGGGAGGCCGTCGACGAGGCATCAGATGGCATTCCAGTGGGCGCGATTACCGTGGGTTCCGGGTGGGGGCCGTCTCGGTGGGCCATCTCAAAGACTTGTTCATCCGGGTGGGCCGTAAACGCGGCCGGATCATAGTAAATTGTTTCCTGCTGACCCGGTTTGGCATCGATAAAGTCCATCTCCAGAGCCTGAACGGCCAGAATTTCCAGCACTTCCTGGTCCGACTGCTC
>JAUIMA010000124.1 GCA_030432675.1 Candidatus Hydrogenedentota bacterium
GAGGAGGGAATCCTGGACGAAAAGTCGCTCCTCTCCTTTCTGGCCAAGTATTGCAAGATCCCCCATCTCAGCCTCCTGGATTATCTCATCGACGCCGACGTAGCGGCACTGGTCCCGAAAGAAGTCTGTCTTCGTCACCGACTGATCCCCATCGATAAACTGGGCCGGAATTTGACCATCGCCATGGTCAACCCGCTGGACACGCAAGCGTTGCGAATCGTGCAAGAGCATTGCCCCGCGCTGCGCATTAAGCCTATCTTATGCGCCCACAAGCACTTCGAAACCGTCACGACGAAGGTATTCGGCGAACAGGCACGCCGATCCAATGCGGCGGAAATGAGCGTATCGAGTTTCGGAATCCAATTGTCACCCGCTGAGAAAGCCGCCTATGCCGAACGAACGGCCAAGAGTCAGGAGTCGGCCACCGAGAGTGACCCCTTGCCCGATGCTATCGCCGTAGATTCAAAGTCGGACTTTGCAGAGAAAAAGATGACGGAGAGCGCGACCCATCGCGTGCGATTCGCGGGTGAAAACACGACGGACGACGACAATGCCCCTGAGATGGATACGGAATCGGTCTTTGATCAGGTTTTTCATGCGGAGCAGGCCAGTGAAAATCGTGCGGCCTCTGAATCCACCGACGACTCGGAGCGAATCCTGGAAGACGTTACCAACGCGATGATGGACAGCATGCGGGATACCTATGAAATCCTGGCCCGGCGCATGGAACTCTTTCGCGGCGTCGATCCGGAAAACATAGCCAAGATCTTTGCCCGGGGGTTGACCGTCGACTATGAAGCCGGAGACGTGATTTTCAAAAAAGATCAGGTGGGCGAATCGCTCTATCTAATCTTAAATGGCACCGTGGCTATTGAGCAGGATGGCCGTGAGCTCGCCGTGCTGGGTCAGGGCGACATGTTTGGTGAAATGGCCCTGGTCAGTGAGGGCAGGCGCGGCGCGGACGCTGTGGCGCGCGACGACATCAGTCTCTTGGGCCTTAAGATGGAAATCATCGACCACATCATGCCCCGCGAAGTCTCGGTCAAATTGCTGGTCAACATTATCCTCACCTTGAGCCGACGGCTCCTCGAGGCCAATTCCCGCTAGTCCACGTCATCACCCTCTGCCACTTTTTCTGGTGGATCTGGAAAGGGCTCCATCCCCAGGGCCTGCTCGACCTGTTCCGCCAGGTCACAGACGCGAAACAGACTCCGGGCGTAGTAATAGCCAATCTTGTGGAGCGAGTCAGACGCCGTGGCGCTCAAGTTAAAAAGGTCGCGCATGGGTGGTATGTGCGGTATAGCATATTGGCCCACGCTCACTTTCCCTGACGCATGTAGATAGGGGTATTCGCAATCGCCCAAGGCCCCCTGGAGCTGACCCAGCCCTTCGTGTATCTCTCCCGCAAGGCGTTGCAACTGGCGCATCACTTCATTAATGAGCCGCCCCGAGTGATCGGCACGCATGTAGACGTCCAGTGTGAGCTGAGCCTCCGACAGGGAATTGATAACATCGAAATAACGGCTGAAGACCCGAGGCCCGATGAGCGCTTTCTCCGCCTCGTCGATCAACGGAATGCCCCACCCAATCTTCTGATATACCGGTGGATGGTGAAGCAGTCGTAAGGCGCAGAGTATGCGCCGATAGGTCAGGGCCCGGAAGTGCTCCAGTACGACCAGGGCAACCTCTCGCTCTTCGGCCAATTCCAGAATACGGTGGGGGATATCCTCCGCGCGGGGAATCTTCACCGATTTGGTCTTGAAGTGACTGATATTGACCCGATAGCCACGGAGGGCCTGCAGCACCCGTAACACAGCCACGCCCTCATCGGCCTCCTCAAAGGCACGAACAGCCTCGGGCACTTCGCTGAGCATCCCGGCGAGCTGCGCCCGGGTTTCACGCAGGGTTGTACGAAGCGCTGAAGGATCCTTGGGAACGTCCAGTTGCCGCTCCGCAAAAAGCAGGGGAAAGCCATGGGAGAACGCATGCTGGAGAAAACGCGCCCCCGCCTTTTGTTCCTTACGCCGGGTTCGCTCTTCTTCCAGCAAGGTCTTCAGAGGCACAAGATTGCGCTGAGAAACACCGTCGCCGAGAATTTCCCGATACAGCGAAAGCGACATACGGCGGGCACGCTCGTCAAAATTGCGTAGCAACAGGGTCGAGGCAAAGGACTGGTGGTACACGCCCGGCGCGGGCTCCCGGGCCACCCGTTGCATACGCGCCCTATCGGCAGGGTGGGTATCGTGCCATGCCGTCTTAGACCTGGAGACGGCCTGGCGCACTTTCTCCAACACGGAAGGCGGGAGGTCGCAGGCATTAAAGGCAATCAGCGACGGAAAATTGTCCACGAGCCGCTGCTCATGCCAGGCCATTTGCAGTTGTCCGAAGGTAAACTGGGTCGCTACGCCCATTAAGCGCATCTGCCAGCAGGTATCGTTAAACACCTCGCTACCCGCGAGGCGGGCTTCGGAGCGGTCGGCATCATATTCCATCTGGCGCAACAATACACAGCTCATGGCGTGTCCGACCATCATGAATACCCACAAGACCCACCGGGTGCACCACACCGCAAACCGTAAGGCACCGAAAAAGGGGCGAAAGAGTCCCGCGCTGGACGATCGTTCAGCCAGCCACACATCCCACGAATCCCGCTCGTAGACGCTGCGATGGAGCCACGCGTTAATTCGATTAATGAGATAGGATAGCCTCATGCCGGTGCCCTGTGAAAAATGGCCAAATTCGTGTGCCAGCACCCCGGCAAGCTGGCGGGTGGTCAAGCCGGTGAGGAGGGGCATCCCTATAATCAACACCAGGTTGTTGTTCCAGAAACTCAAGAGCCCGCGCTCGAAGCTCGCACCGGCGTTAACTTCCATCACCAGATCGATACGGACCGGGCGGGGTGCCCCGACTGCGTCGCTCACGCTCGCCACGAACTCGAAGAGTAAGGGCTCGTCTTCCGGTCGGACCGCGTAGCGCCCCCGTTGCCCTACTGGGCGGGCGAAAAGGGGTTTCAAGAGAAACATGATCAGGCCCAGGCCCAGTGCGATGGGGGCCACATACAGGGCGACCATTCGAACCGCGCTGCTTGATTCCTGAAACAAGGCCAGATTGGCCGTGGCATGAAAATAGATTCCTACCCCGACGAGGGCAATCAGCCCCACGTAACACAGCGGCAGCAGCGCCATGCCCAGCGCCACCAGGGCCACACCAACGCGGTAGCCCATAGTCACCCGCTTGCGGCCAACCCGGGGCACCTTGTGAAGAAAGGGGCCGAGAATCTGCTGTCGAAGCGCACCGGTGGCAGGTGTCGCTGCGCCTTCAACACCCGGCACTCCCCCACGCTGTCCCATAAAAAAACCCTCATCGTCGTGATATCGTGTTGAACTATTTCAGCAACTCTAAATCACGCGATGAGGGAATCACAACTTGATCGGGGGCACACGTTACGCGGGCTTAGCCGCCTTTCTTCTGTGCCTTCGCCCAGGCGTCCTTCAAGGTAACGGTCCGATTAAAGACGGCGTTCTTCCGGGTGTGATCGTGCACGTCCGCACAGTAATAACCCAGGCGCTCAAACTGCACCCGTTCACCGGCCTTTACTTCGGAGAGTGCAGGCTCAATCAAACAGCCCGTCCGCACTTCCAGGCTGTCTGGATTGATGTTGGTCGTCCAGTGCTGGCCTTTCTTACCGCGATTGGGGTTCTCTTTCGTGAAGAGCTGGTTATAGTTGCGCACCTCCGCCGTTGCGGCGTGGGCTTCCGAAACCCAGTGCAACGTGGCCTTGACCTTGCGGCCATCGGGGGCATTGCCGCCTTTGGTCTCGGGGTCGTAGGTGCAGCGCAACTCGGTGACTTCCCCCGTTTCCGGGTCTTTAATCACATCGGTGCAGGTCACGAAATAGGCATAGCGCAGGCGCACTTCCCGGCCCGGCGCCAGGCGGAAGAACTTCTTGGGTGGATCTTCCATGAAATCTTCCCGCTCGATGTAGATAGTCTTCGAGAAGGGCACGATGCGCGTACCGGCAGACGGATCTTCCGGGTTATTCACCGCTTCCAACTCATCCACCTGCTCGTCGGGATAATTCTCGATCACGACTTTCAGGGGATCAACCACCGCCATATAGCGGGGTGACGTCTTGTTCAGTTCATCGCGCACAAAGTGCTCCAGCCAGGCAAAGTCCACCGTGCTGTTTGCCTTGGCCACACCCACGGCTTCGCAAAAGTCGCGAATGGCCTTGGGGGGATAGCCCCGACGACGCATGCCGGAAATGGTGGGCATGCGGGGGTCATCCCACCCATTGACATGCTTGTCATTCACCAGCGTCAGCAGATTCCGCTTACTCATCATGGTGAATCCAATATTGAGGCGGGCGAATTCTATCTGCTGGGGATGGTGTATGCCCAGGGCGTTGATATACCAATCATAGAGGGGCCGGTGATCCTCAAATTCCAACGTGCAGATCGAATGGGTCACGCCCTCGATGGAATCCGACTGGCCGTGGGTAAAATCATACATGGGGTAGATTTTCCACTTGCTACCGGTACGGTGATGTTCAGCCTTGAGGACGCGGTACATGACCGGGTCGCGCAGATTGAGGTTGGGTGCCGCCATATCGATTTTGGCGCGCAGCACCTTACTGCCTTCCTCATATTCACCCGCACCCATACGGGCAAAGAGGTCGAGGTTTTCTTCGACGCTGCGATCGCGATAGGGGCTGTTCTTTCCGGGCTCGGTGAGGGTGCCGCGGTATTCCTTCATCTCATCGAAGCTCAGGTCGCAGACATAGGCCTTGCCGTCTTCGATGAGCTTGATGGCCCAGTCGTAAAGCTGGTCGAAATAGTCCGATGCATAATATTCATGCTCACCCCAGTCAAAGCCCAACCAACGCACGTCTTCTTTGATGGACTGTACGTATTCGTCTTCTTCCTTGGAAGGATTCGTATCATCAAAACGCAGGTGACAACGGCCTTCATAGCGCTCGGCCAGCCCGAAATTGAGACAAATGGACTTGGCGTGACCAATATGGAGGTAGCCGTTGGGCTCTGGAGGGAAACGTGTCACCACCTGGCCGTCGTTCTTCCCGGCGGCACGGTCTTCTTCAATGATATTGCGAACGAAGTTGGATACTCTCCGCCCTTCGGTGTTTTCTGGGGCGTTCGATGAACTCATCGGGACTCTTTCGTGGTACGTCAATGCGAACGGGCGCATCCGCTGTTAGGGGGTCGGTATGGGGCAATCCGCCGTGCGTGGTCATCAGAAAAGACCCGTATTCGCAGGGGAAGCACCCTGCCTATTATCCGGCACGGGCCGAGATCGGTTCAAGTTGTGCGAGATTGGTGCAGTAACGAAGGACCTAAAAGACGGAAAGGACCTACAGGACAAAGGTGCCCGGTGCGCCGGGCCAGGAATGCTGAACTGGTTTGGGCATGGAGACAATCCCAGGTTTTGGCCTCAGCACATCGGCAGGCCCTTCCGATTCTCAAAAGCTTCTCTCCGTTGTCCTTTGTGTCCTTACCGTCCTTTAGGTCCTTTTCTCCCCCCTAAAATCCCGTTTGAGTCCCGGGCGGCAATACAGTAGACTGAAGCTCCTTTCTGCGCGAAGTGCCCATTGCTACCAGCGGGCATTCGTAGCAGCGTATGGGATGAGCACTTGTCGAACTATCTGGAGAGGGAAATTCGATGTTACGTTCTTTTGAGCGCGCTTCGTCGCGCACCGTGATTTTTGGGGCGGCCATCATGTCCGCCGTAGGCATGACCCTGACAGGGTGTGGTGGCAGTGATGGGGGTACGGGCGGGGATACCGATACGGCCCCTGCTGCAACCGACGGGGCCGAAAGCTCCGTCAAATTGCACACGGTGCCCGAAGGCGAGTCTATCGATCTCGCCTATGTCACCAACGGCATCGACCCCTTCTGGACCATTGCGGCCGCCGGGGTGAAGGCCGCCGCGAACGATCTCGAAGTTAACGCAGAAGTACTCATGCCGCCCAAAGGCGTGGTCGACCAGAAACGTATGATGGAAAACGCCCTGGCCCGAGGTATTGATGGAATGGCCATCAGTCCCATCGACGCGGCCAACCAGGTGGCCTTCATTAATCAGGCCGCTAAGGTTACCAATGTCATCACCCAGGATTCTGATGCCCCCGACGCCAATCGCCTCTGCTTTATCGGTATGGACAACTACAAAGCCGGACGGGAAGCGGGCAAGCTCATCAAGGAAGTCATCCCCGATGGTGGCAAGGTCATGATTTTTGTCGGACGTCTGGAACAGCTCAACGCCCAGCAGCGCCGCCAGGGCGTCATCGATGAGTTGATCGACGCGCCCATGCAGGATGGCAATAACCTGAACGTAAGCCCCCCTTCCACGCCGATCAAAGGGGACAAGTATGAAATTATCTCCACGCTGACCGACAATTTCGACTATGCCAAGGCCAAGTCGAATGCGGAAGACGCCATGTCAGCCAATCCAGACCTCGCCTGCATGGTGGGCCTTTTCGCCTATAACATTCCCAATTGTCTCCAGGCCGTCGAAGGGGCAGGCAAGCTCAACCAGATCAAGATGGTGAGCTTTGACGAAGCGGACGACACCCTCGCGGCCATCGCAGCGGGCACCGTCCATGGCACGGTCAGTCAGCAACCCTTCGAGTACGGCTATCAGTCTATCCGCATCCTCAAAGGCCTGGCCCAAGGCGACGCCAGCGTATTGCCAGAAGGCGGCACGCTGGAAGTCCCGGTGGTCCTCGTCCGCAAGGAGAATGTGGAAGAATTCACCGCCAAGTTGGCGGAACTGAAGGCACTGGGTGCCTGAGGCGCGGTAATATCGCAACCGACGTTGAGGCGGGGCACCGGTCAGCATCTGGCCTGTGCCCTGCTTGATCAGCCCGTCGGAGCGAGGGAGTGAGAGTGATGACGGATGTGAGTTCTGCTGCGCCGCTGCTTCAAGTGACCCAACTCAGCAAGCAATTCCCCGGCGTGCGCGCCCTGGATGGCGTCAGTCTGTCCCTGTACCCCGGTGAAGTGCTGGCGGTCATCGGCGAAAATGGCGCAGGCAAGAGCACGCTCATGAAGATTCTGGCGGGCATTCAGCCCCCGGACGCAGGGGAAGTTCGACTCGATGGTAAAGTGGTTTCTATCGACTCCA
Organism: Candidatus Hydrogenedentota bacterium; assembly: GCA_030432675.1. Taxonomy (GTDB): domain Bacteria; phylum Hydrogenedentota; class Hydrogenedentia; order Hydrogenedentales; family JAEUWI01; genus JAEUWI01. Next base: position 7,138 of record JAUIMA010000124.1, read on the forward strand.
TCCAGGCGGCCAGCAAGTTGGGTATCTCGCTTATCCACCAGGAGCTCAATCTCGCCGACAACCTGGACATTGGCTCCAATATTTTCCTGGGACGGGAGCCCCATCGCTGGGGCGTGGTAGACCGCCGGGCGGTAGACCGGGCATCCAAGGAATTGCTGGAGCAGGTGGGTCTCGACTACTCCCCCCGGACCCTGGTGCGCAACCTTTCTGTGGGGCAACAGCAGATGGTGGAAATCGCCAAGGCCCTCTCGGTTCAAAGCCGCGTCCTCATCATGGATGAACCCACTTCCAGCCTGTCCCAGCGCGAGACCGACAACCTTTATCGCGTGATTCATTCACTTCGCGACGCAGGCGTCAGCATTATCTACATCTCCCACCGCCTCGGCGAAGTGACCGATCTGGCCGACCGGGTGGTGGTCCTCCGCGACGGACACAACGCGGGTGACCTGGCAAAATCAGCAATCAATCACGACAACATGGTCAAACTCATGGTGGGCCGTGATTTTTCGGAAGTCCGCGCCTACACGCCCCGCCCCCTGGGCGAAGAGGTCTTGAGCGTAACGGGCCTGGTGACCGCCATGCACCCCAAACACCCCGTTTCTTTCAGCGTCCGTGCCGGAGAAATTGTCGGTATCGGCGGATTGGTCGGAGCGGGCAGAACCGAGTTGCTTCAGGCCCTTTTTGGCGTGGTCCCGCCATTGGCCGGCACCATCGCGGTCGCGCAGGAAGATACCTCTATCACGTGCCCTATTGACGCCATCGACGCGGGCATTGCCCTGGTGCCCGAAGACCGAAAGCAACATGGACTCATCCTGGAGATGGCGGTACGGGAGAATTGCAGCCTCGCGAGTGTAAAACGGGACCAGAATCGGGGCCTGCTGAACCGGGAGGAGGAGCGGTGCATCTGCCAGGAAATGGTCGAGAAACTTCACATCAAGACGCCATCGGACCAGCAAATCGCCCAGGTGCTTTCTGGAGGCAACCAGCAGAAGGTAGTCTTGGGGAAGTGGCTGGCCATGAAACCGCGCATCCTGTTGCTCGATGAGCCCACGCGGGGTATCGATGTGGGTGCCAAGCGGGAAATCTATCAGCTTATGGAAGAATTGGCCGAGTCCGGCGTGGCCATCATCTTCGTATCGAGTGAAATGGAAGAAATTCTGCACCTGCCAGACCGGGCGCTCATCTTCCACGAAGGGCAATTGGCCGGTGAACTCGCCCACGGAGAATTAACAGAAGAGGCGGTCATGCATCTTGCGACCGGAACCGTGGTGGCCGCCTGAGGCACGAACGAGACGGATGCCCGTTTTCGTGCCGTTGAATAACAAAGGAGTACGCAGAGGCGTATGAAAAAAATTCTTGGTATTTTCGGACTACTGGTGGTGGTGTTTGTCTTCACAGCCATGAACAGTGAGAACTTCCTTTCGGCCTATAATATGCAAAACACCTTTCGCTGGATTGGCCTCTTCGGGGTGATCGGCGTTGGGGTGGCCATGGTCATCATCACGGGCGGCATCGACTTGTCCATTGGGTCGGTCATCGGACTGGTAGGCTCTTTACTGGCCCTTTTTCTCGCGAAAGGATACTCACCCTGGGTCATGGTTCCCGCGCTCCTGGTGGGCTCGGCGGGCATCGGCTTGTTTCATGGATTGCTTATTACCAAGGTGCGACTGCAGCCCTTTGTGGTCACCTTGTGCAGTCTGCTCTTTCTTCGTGGAATCGGCCGCTACGCCACGGCGGACCAAAGCGTGGGCTTCGGCCAGGGCTTTGACATCCTGGGCACCCTCGCCCACGGCAGTATTCCCCTCGGCGGCTTTTCGCTGCCCGTGCCTTTTATCTCTATGCTGATCGTCGCCCTCATCGCGGGATTCCTGCTTCAGTTCACCATCTACGGACGCTACCTCTTTGCCCTCGGGCGCAATGAAGAAGCCGCCCGCTACAGCGGTATCAATACCGACCGGGTGACCATCGGGGCCTACGTCTTTTGCTCCCTCTGCGCAGGTTTCAGCGGCATTGTTTTCGCCCTCGATCTCAACACCGTGCAGCCCGCAGGTATGGGCGAGTTTTACGAACTCTACGCCATTGCCGCCGCCGTATTGGGCGGGTGCAGCCTCCGCGGAGGCGAAGGCTCCATCATCGGCGTGGTTATCGGAACGGCGGTTATTATCGTGTTGAAAAATGCCATCAACATCCTTAACCTGCCCTCCCAGCTCGAGTTTGCCATCATTGGCGCCGTGCTGCTGGCGGGTGTTATCGTAGACGAGTTGGTCAAACGGATGGTGGCCCGCAAACGGGCGGAAGTCGCGGGATAAGTTGTGCCGCCCGGAAACGTCGTTGAATAATTGAGGAGAATCAGGCCATGCAGCCAACCTATAACCGTCGAAACTTTTTGCGCCACGCGGGTGCAGGTGCCCTCGCACTCACGGCGCTCACTCAGTTCCGTGCCGCAAGCCAGCCCACCAGGCAGCCCAACATCGTTTGGATCTACAGCGACGACCACGCCCAGGCAGCGGTGAGCGCCTATGGTGGGCATTTGGCGAAAGTGGCCCCCACGCCCAACATCGATCGCATCGCCCAAAAGGGTATGCGCTTTAACAACAGCTTTGTCACCAACTCCATCTGCGGCCCCTGCCGCGCCGTGGTCTTGACAGGGAAACACAGCCACCTCAATGGCTTCCGCCAGAATGGCGACAAGTTCAATCCCCACCAGCAGACCTTCCCCAAGATTCTTCAGCAAAGTAATTACCAGTCGGCCGTCTTCGGCAAGTGGCACCTGGGCACCGACCCGGTCGGCTTCGACGCGTGGGAAGTGCTCCCCGGTCAGGGCCATTACTACAACCCCGATTTCCTCACCGCCGAGGGCCGCAAGCAAGTTCCGGGCTATGTATCGGACGTCATAACCGATCGGGCCCTCCAATGGTTGGAATCGGAGCGGGACAAGGAAAAGCCCTTTGTGCTCATGGTGCAGCATAAGGCCCCCCACCGCGAGTGGGAACCCGGCCCCGACCACCTGACCACCTTTGATGACGTGGAAATCCCCGAACCGGACAACCTCTTTGATGACTACGCCAATCGGGGCTCGGCGGCCAAGTTGCAGGACATGTCTATCGAGAAAACCATGGTCCTGGAGTCCGACCTCAAAGTCTGGCCAGATGGGCCCGTGGAAGACCCCAAACTCAAAGGGCGCTGGAAACGTACGCTCGGTCGTATGAATGAGCAACAGCTCGCCGATTGGAATGCGGCCTATCGCCCGAAGAATGAAGCATTCCGAAAAGCCAACCTGACGGGCAAAGAGCTCGTCCGGTGGAAATACCAGCGTTACATGAAAGACTACCTCCGCTGTGTCCGCTCCGTAGACGACAACGTGGGCCGGGTCCTCGATTATCTGGAAGCCTCGGGCCTGGACAAGAACACGGTGGTCTTTTACTCCTCCGACCAGAGCTTTTACCTCGGGGAGCATGGCTGGTTCGACAAGCGCTTCATGTATGAAGAGTCCCTGCGCACCCCCCTGGTCGCCATGGGTCCGGGTATCATCCCCGAGGGCACCACCTGTGACGCCATGGTGCAAAATCTCGATATGGCCGAGACCTTCCTGGAACTCACCGGCACGGCGGTGCCCGATGACATGCAGGGCCGCAGCCTGGTTCCCCTGATGAAAGGGGAAACGCCCGATTCCTGGCGCGACGCCATCTACTACCACTACTATGAGGGCGAAGGAAAAGTCCACAACGTATACGTCCACTACGGCGTGCGGACGGCGCGGTACAAGCTGATTTATTTCTACACCCTCGACGAATGGGAATTCTACGACCTGGAGAAAGACCCCAGCGAAATGCGCAATGAAATCGCGAACCCGGAATACGCCGACCTTATCGAACAACACCGTTCCGAGTTGGCACGTCTGCGCAAACACTATCAGGTGCCTGAAACGGCGTAGTCGGCGCCGCTTTACTCTTTATTCCTTGCACTCGAAACGGTGGGGTGCCACGGCCAGTAATTATTCGTGGCACCCTCAGGCACTCACCCGGTGTCAGGCGTTGGCACCCTCCCCATTCCACGCCATCTTTCGCGCGGTTTCCCGACAAATCTGCGTTACCCTTTGAAATTCGCGAAAGCCAAACGGTACTCTGTAGCGAGGGGCGGCAAACAAAAACGTAATTTCAATGTCGGCAACAGCTAACAGGTGGCCAATAATGTCAGCAGATTCTCCATTCGTGATCGTCGGGCTGGGTGAAGTGCTCTGGGACATGCTCCCCGAGGGCAAACAACTCGGTGGTGCCCCGGCAAATTTTACCTTTCATGCTACGGAATTAGGCGCTGAGGGCCATGTGGTCAGCTGCGTCGGACAAGACAGCCTGGGACGGGAAATTCGCGAAGTATTGCAGATTAACGGCTTGGCCGTCGCGCATGTCGCCGAAGATCCGGGCCACCCCACGGGCACGGTTTCGGTCACACTCAGCGATGGCGGACAACCCGACTACACCATCCATGAGGAAGTCGCCTGGGACTATATCCCTTTTCATCCCGACATGGAAAAGCTGGCGGCCCGTGCCCATGCGGTTTGCTTTGGCACCCTGGCGTCCCGCAATCCCCACAGCCGCGAAAGCATCCGTAGATTCCTGGATGCCACCATGCCCGGCTGTCTGCGGGTGCTCGACGTAAATCTCCGTCAACAATACTACACGGGCGATCTTATCCATGACCTGCTGGAGCGGGCCGACGTCTTAAAGCTCAACGAAGACGAATTGCCGGTAATCACGGAGCTCCTCAATATTGACGGCTCGACAAAAGAGCGTATGGAGCGATTAATCGACCGCTATACACTCCAATGCGTTGCCCTGACGCGGGGCGCCCGGGGCAGTCTGTTGCTTACCCCCAGCATGTTGGACGTGCACCATGGCCTTCGACTGGATCACATCGTCGACACCGTCGGCGCGGGCGACTCCTACACCGCCATGCTGGTCACAGGACTTCTCCAACAATGGACGCTCGAAGAGATTAATGAGCGGGCCAATCAATTGGCGGGCTATGTCTGCGGACAGTCGGGCGGCATGGCCTCCCATCCGGACAACGCCCACTTCGTTTAGGAACCCGGCGTTACGTGATTGCTCCCTTCGCGCCGATCCGATGAAGCGTCGCCTACGGGCGTCGCGGGAAGTTCCATGACGAACATGACCCATCCTTCGGGCGCGTCGGCAAGCCAGAGTTTCCCGCCATGGGCTCGCAGGATTTCCCGGGAGAGGCTGAGGCCCAATCCCACCCCATCAACTTTCCGCGAGTGGGCCGGGTCGGCACGATAAAAACGGCGAAAGATCTGACCCCGTTCCTGCTCAGGAATACCCTCGCTGGTGTTGGCAACGGCCAGTCGAATCATCTCCCCCGTGCGAAATAGCTGAAACCGGATTTTCCCGTGTTCCACGTTGTACTTGATGGCATTGTTCACCAGGTTCTGAATGGCCTGCTGAAGCAGCGCACTGTCTGCCTCTACCGCCATTCCATCCCCTATCTCCTGCTCCACCTTTACATCCGGTGCCAGAATCTCCACATCTTCAATGAGCTGTGCAACGAGTTCATCCAGTTGGAGCGTCGCTGTGCTTACCCGTATTTTGCCCGCGTCGGCAAGAGACAACAGAAGCAATCGGCGTATTATCACCTTCAGGCGCTGCACTTCCTCCAGTAGACGCCCCAGATTTTGCTGTAAGGGCGATCCCACGGGGGCCTCCTGCAGGGCCTGCTCCAGTTGCCCCTGCAAGATGGTCAATGGCGTTTTCAGTTCGTGGGCCGCATC
>JAUIMA010000696.1 GCA_030432675.1 Candidatus Hydrogenedentota bacterium
TAGCGCGCTGAATCTCATCAAGATGCAGAGCGCCAATTAAGAATAGTGAATTGAGAATTTAGCTTTGAGCCCCGGTGCCTCTTGAGGTGCCGGGGTTTTCTTCGATGGTGCCAATGGGTCGTATGGGGCTTATGGGTCTGATGGTAGTCGCCGGTTTTGAGAAACGGTGCCCCATAGGTCTCATTCGTCCCATACGTCCCATGGAGTAAGCCATTTCGTTTCACTCCAGCGTGAAACGCAACAGGCCAGGCCGTTTGCGCGGTAGCGCGTCACGCGTGGTAGAATCGCCAAGGCTACACCATTCAAGTGGCCATCGTCTTTCGAGACTCCGATAACGCGGGGTACTCTTCAACAACGTGGGAAAAAGAAACATGCGTCTATTGACTTTATTGGTGTGTCTGTTCTTGATCGTAACGGGAGCCCTCGCCGCTGACCCGCCACCGCCGAACTCCCAGCCCGGCTATCAGGCTATCTGGTTTGAGCTTGGGCAGAAGAGCGAGTTTGGCGACAAGTATTCGGGCGGTTTGGGGACCTACACGGCGAAGCACCGCCCTATCGCCATTCACTCCGCCGAGGCCCAGAAGACCTTTTTTGTCTATGGCGGCGCGAAGGACCAGAAGCGGTACCTGTTGAACATGATCGGCTATTACGACCATGTCACCAACGCACTGGGTGTGCCGGTCGTGGTGCACGACAAGCAGGGGGTGAACGATCCCCACGACAATTCTTCCCTCTCCATCGACGACGACGGGCGCCTGTGGGTCTTCGTCAGTGGGCGCGGGCGTTCGCGGCCCGGCTTCATCTATCGCAGCGAAAAGCCCTACGACATCCACTCCCTGAAGCAAGTGTTTGAAGGCGAATTTGCCTATCCCCAGCCCCTTTGGCTTTCGGGCTCCGGATTCCTCCACTGTTTCACGAAGTACACAAAGGGCCGTGAGCTCTATTGGAATACGAGCGCCGACGGTATGACCTGGGCCGAAGATCAGAAACTGGCTGGCATGGGTGGGCACTACCAGAACGTGGAGCAGCAAGACGGCACGGTCTTCATGAGTTTCAACTATCACCCCAAGGGGAACGTCGACAAGCGGACCAATTTGTACTTCCTGAAGACCCTTGATGGGGGCGCTACCTGGAAAACCGTCGATGGGCAGGCTATCACCCCGCCCCTCGCGGATCCGCAGTGTGCCGCCCTCGTCCGCGATTACGAAAGCGAAGGTCGTCTTGTCTACCTCAAAGACGTGCAGTTTGACGCGGTGGGCAATCCCATTATCCTTGTCGTGACCAGCGCCCATCACCAACCCGGACCGGGCGGTGAGCCCCGCATCTGGGAAATCGTGCACTGGGAGGGGGCACAGTGGAATTTCCACGAAGTCACGCGCTCCACCCATAACTACGACATGGGACAGCTCTGGGTAGAGGGCGATACGTGGCGCATCCTCGGCCCTACGGAGACTGGCCCCCAACGTTGGGGCACCGGCGGCGAAGTCGCGCTCTGGGAGAGTATGGATAGCGGTAAGTCATGGGTGAAGAAGAAGCAGCTCACCGAGAATTCCGAGTACAACCACAGCTACGTGCGCCGTCCACTCAACGCCCATCCGGATTTCTATGCGCTGTGGGCCGACGGCAATCCCGACACCTTCTCGCCCTCGAAGCTCTACTACACGGACCGCGATGCAACGTCTGTCCACGAAATGCCCTATTGGATGCCCTTGGATAAATAGGCATCCGATTCGCCTCAAACTATCAAGGCCTCCCAATCGTGCCGCGCGATCTCGCCGGGACGCACCAGCGTCCCGGCGATTTCGTGCGCGGGGATAGTCGAAGTGTCGTGGATGGACGGAGAATGGAAGCGCCGAATTGCGTCTCAGCCCAAGGCGACCCAAACCAACCCCACAAACATGAGTCCCACACCCACGACCTTGGGGCGGTGGGCCGGTTCGCCGAGCAGCACAATGCCGACCAGGGCTCCGAGGGGGATGCTGAGTTGCCGGAAGGCCACCACGTAGGCCACGTCGTCGACGTAGGCCAGGGAAATCAGGATGAGCAGATAACCCAAAATCATCCCGCCGCTGGTTACAAACATGGCTTTCCAATGGCGCAAGAGAATAACCTTCGCCTCCAGGCGGCGGATCTTATGGGTCAGGATCCACGGCAGGAGCCACAGGAAGGTAAAGGTGCTCTCCAGGAAGGCGTAGACGATGGTGAGCGGAACGGGGTTGTCCCCCGATTCGGGCACCGCTCGAAAGAGGTGGAGCGCGTGGTCGTCGATGATCGAGTAGCCCGTGGTGCCAACGGCGGCGATGAGGGCGAAGAGGCAGGAACGGTTTCGGTAATGTCCCCAATGCCAATCGGAAAAGGTGGGCAGGGGCAGGAGCAGTACGCCGATC
>JAUIMA010000697.1 GCA_030432675.1 Candidatus Hydrogenedentota bacterium
GAACGAGGACGTCCTTCTCCGGAGCTTACCCTCCTCGGCACCGCGACACTATCGGCAGGAGAAGACGACGTTGGAGAACGGACTCAGTCAAAGTTCGAATCGCCCCTTGGTTGGCGTGACGGTCTTGGTTGCCCTGTTGGCCGCCGGGGTGATGACCGCTTGGTACGCGGGTTGGGTATGGTTGATACAACCGGTTCCTGGCGCGGGCCTGATGATGTTCAACACGGCCCTATCTATTGGCGTGCTCAGCCTTGCGACCTTGGCGCTCATTGGGGGAAGGCAGCACCTTGCCGTCTTGCTGGCGACTCTTCCCTTACTACTGTGTTTGGCCGTCCTTATTGAAACGGCTTTTTCGTTTGATTTGGCCTTGGATGAGTTGTTTGTCGATGCCTACGTGACTCACCCAACGGTCGCGCCCGGTCGTACGGCACCCAATACTGCGGTAGCCCTTATCTTGGGGGCATTGTCCATATTCCTGCTGTCCAGCTCCCGTGACCGGGAGCGATCGGTCGCCGCCGCGCAGGTATTCAGCGTCGCCGGATTGGCCCTGGCGACTACAACGCTCATTGGACATGGACTCTCGCTGGAGCCCCTTTCCGGCTGGTACGGAATTACCCACATGGCACCCCATTCTGCGGCCGCCATCGGCATCCTGTGTTCGACGTTACTCTATCTGGGGCGGAGGCAATTGTTGGCCTTGGGGTGTGACCTTCGGGGGCACGCCGCAGGCATGGCGGTATCCGTGGGGATCGTTTTCACGCTCTCCGTCTGGCAGGCCGTTCATGCAGAGCGTATTCAGAAGTGGGAGATGATTGTCCAGGCGGAAACGGAGGGTATACGTGATCGCGCAGAAATTCGATGGCGCGTACGACTCGAGCGCGTTGCGGAATTGGGGTCGTGGCTGGACTACGCCGGAAGTCACGCGAATTGGAAAGATGGTGCCACGCCGCCGGAAAAAATGAGAAACATTCCCGGACTGCTTGCGTTGGTCCGCTGCACGCCGACATTTGAAGTCGAGAATGTTTTTATGGAAGAGGAGCGCATTTCCTCCAATCGGATAACCGATCTGCTGTCCCAGGCCACCTTGCAAGGAGCGGCCCACGATGCGGTGCAGCAGAAGGAGAGCCGTTTTGCGCCCATAGCCCTCGAGTCAGATGGGTCCACCCTGATGGTAGCCTCCGTGACGCCCTCGTTCGCGCAGGAGGGTGCGGACGGGTATTTCGTTGCCATTTACGATGTGATGGCGACCTTAAATGATTTCATTACTCCCCTGGAGCGCGCGCGTTTTTCCGTTCGGGTCTTTCAGCATGGTGCTGAGATTTTTGCCACCTCGCACGAGTCGGACGCCTTGATGAGTAGTTTACGGCATACCGTGGCCCTCCAGTCTCGGGGGTTGGATTGGCGTCTTGAAACAACTCCGACAGCGGCCTACTTCGAACAGACCCTATCGGGCCTGGCAGAGGCCATCTTGCTCTTGGGTGGTCTGATGACGCTTGCGCTGGGGTGGAGTCTTCACGAACGGGGCCGGGCGTTCCACCTCGCCGAAGAAAAAGGGCGGACGACGGATGCCCTGTCCCGTGAAATAGACAGCCGCCGTACGGTGGAAGTCGCCCTGCGCGAGCGGGAAGAGCACATTCGTACGTTATTGCAGTCGACGGCAGAAGCGATTTATGGGGTGGACACGGATGGCTGTTGTACATTCTGCAATCTGGCATGTATCCAAATGCTCGGCTATGACGATGAGTCTGCGTTGCTTGGGCAGAATATGCACCAGAAAATTCATCATCATCGCGATGACGGTGATGTGCTTGATAATGAGGACTGCAAAATTTATCGGGCGTTTCGTCGGGGTGCGGGGGTCCATGTGGACTCGGAGGTGTTCTGGCGGGCCGATGGCACGAGTTTTCCCGTCGAGTATTGGTCTCATCCGATCCGCCGGGACGGAAGAATTGTCGGTGCGGTGGTGGCTTTTATGGATATCTCGGTGCGAAAGGCGGCGGAAGAAGCGCTACGCCTCAGTGAAGAGCGCCTGGATCTGGCAGCCCGCGGTGCCAGTGACGGGCTGTGGGATTGGGATATTGAAACGAATACGGTGTGGTATTCCGATCGCTACCGGGAGTTGTTGGGTTTTCATTCCCACAAGGATTTTCCCGATAACTTCCGCAGCACGGAACGCCTGCTGCACCCGAAGGACCTGCCGATTCTTCAAAACGCCATTGAGCGACATATCAAACACTACGAGCCCTATGACGTGGAGTGTCGTCTTCGTATGCCGGATGGTGTGTACCGATGGTTCAGAAGCCGCGCCAAGTGTGTCCGGTCGGCCGACGGGAAGGCCATCCGGATGGCGGGGTCGTTGCAGGATGTGACCGCCCGTCGGGACATG
>JAUIMA010000125.1 GCA_030432675.1 Candidatus Hydrogenedentota bacterium
CCTCTTCCACCCCCGACAAGGTGTGGGGCAAGTCGCCGAAGAAAGACCATACCCGGCGCAGCATCTACACCCATGTGAAGCGTTCGCTGAAGGACCCGCTCCTGGCGGACTTTGATATGGCGGACACGGAGTCGAATTGTGCCGTGCGTTTCTCCACGACCCAGCCGACCCAGGCCCTGAATCTGTTGAACAGTGATTTCGTCAATACCCAGGCCGAGACCCTGGCAAAACAGGTCAATGCGGAACATCCGGCAAACCTGCAAACCAAAGTCTGGCTCGTGTTGAACAAGGTGACCCAACGGACGCCGAATAACGATGAGGTCGATCAGGGACTCGCCATGATGCAGGAAATGCAGGATAGCTTTGGCTATGACGAAGAACTGGCCTTCGAGCGTTTCTGCCTGCTCGCACTGAACCTCAACGAATTCCTCTATATTGACTGACGGTGTTGTGCGACCTGGTCGGGCTACGTGCCCGAACTTCCACCACCGCTTGTGAGATAATACACAACACGCTGTCGATGCGATAGCGAGAACACACTGGAGTACGATCATGGCCGAAAAAAGACCTCGGGGTTCCTTCTGCGGACAGACCCGACGCGAATTCCTGACCACCATGGGCGGCGGCTTTACTTCCCTGGCGCTAACCGGCATGCTGGCAGGTGACGGCTTTCTGGGCAGCCAGGCCGTGGCCGCTGACGGGGTATCGGCCTTCCAGAATCCCCTGGCGGCGCGGGCGGCCATGGCGGCACCCAAGGCCAAGAGTGTCATCTTCCTCTTCATGTATGGCGGGCCGAGCCACGTCGACACCTTCGACTACAAGCCCGAGCTTTATAAACTCGACGGCAAGACCATTCAGGTCAAGACGGCGGGCCGGGGCGGCAAGAAAAACGAAGGACGTATCGTAGGGCCCAAATGGCGCTTTAAGCAGCATGGCGAATCGGGTGCCTGGGTTTCAGAGCTCTTCCCCCATCTCTCCACCTGTGTGGATGATATTACCTTCCTGAAATCCATGACAGCCGAATCGCCCATTCACGGGTCGGCCATGCTTATGATGAATTCGGGCCGCATCCTCAGTGGCAATCCCTCCATGGGTTCCTGGGTGAACTATGGCCTGGGCTCCATGAACGAAAACCTGCCCGGCTATGTGGTCATGCTCGACAAGACGGGCGGCCCTATCAGTGGCGCGCAGAATTGGAGCAGCGGCTTCATGCCGGCCAACTACGAGGCGACGGTGTTCCGTCCCCAGGGCGACCCCATCCTCAACCTCTCCAATGACCGGGGCATGTCGCGGGATGAACAACGCACGCTCTTGAAACACCTGAACCACTTCAACAATCAGCACCTGGCCGACCGCGTCGACAACTCCGATCTGGCGGCCCGTATCGCGAGCTATGAGCTGGCCTATAACATGCAGGTCACGGCTCCGGAAGCGGTGGAGTTGCATCAGGAGCCGGAACACGTGAAACGCCTCTATGGCATGGACCACGAGCGGACCGAAGACTTCGGCCGCAAGTGTCTGCTGGCCCGTCGTCTCGTCGAGCGGGGTGTACGCTTTGTGCAGCTCTATTCCGGTGGCGCCCATAACGACGATAATTGGGATGCCCATGCTGACCTCCAGGACAATCACAATTATCATGCGGGCAACACGGACAAGCCCATTGCGGGCCTCTTGAAAGACCTCAAACAGCGGGGACTCCTCGACGAGACGTTGGTCATCTGGGGGGGCGAATTTGGACGGCAGCCCACAGCGGAATATGCCAAGGGCACGGGCCGGGACCACAACTCCATGGGCTTCACCATGTGGATGGCCGGTGGCGGAATCAAGGGCGGCATGTCCTACGGCGAAACCGACGAACTGGGAAGTAACGCCGTGACGGACCGACTACACGTGAAACGGATGCATGCCACCGTGCTCCATCAGATGGGTCTGGACCCCAATCACTTGAGCTATTTCTACAACGGCCTCGACCAGAAACTGGTGGGCGTAGAGGGTGCCGAGCCCATCTGGGATATTATTGCGTAAGGCATGAGCTATTCCGGCGTGTTGATGACGCGCAGGTTGATGAACCACAAAGATCGCAAAGAACACAGAGAAAAAATCGGTGCTTCGAATGGACCTGGCACCGCGTCAAAATAGGCGAAGATTCATTTCGGACATTTTCCAAGTCATACGGTTGCCATCTTAGAGATTTGGGGCTTGGGAGCGCAGGCGCTTGCGTACGCTGTCGTAACGAACGCGTTGGATTTGATCGAGGTCTACCCTCGCTTATTCAGCCGCCCCCCGGCAGCATTCTTCTTGCACCCCAAAAACTTCACCGTGTTTCATCATCTTTGGAAGTCCCCCAGACAAAACGAACACCGCCCCCGATGGCACGAGTACCGGGGACGGCGTCGATAGGTCACTCCCTGCGATTCACCTTCGCACGGAAGACAAGGTCTCGATTAACAGGCCTGCGCGCAGGCCCCTTTGTCCTGACCGATCGCATCGGCCATCTCCTCCGCGGGGGGCAGGTGCAGATAGACGAACCCGTCGGTAACTCTTACGTCAAAGGTCGCCACCGAAAGGTTGTCGCCTGAGACGCACGAGCCGTCTTCGAGAGAGAACTGTTTCTTGTGCATAGGGCAGGCCACTTTGGGTACGCCCCCTTTGTCACCCAGCAAACCCCGGGCGAGCACCATGTCTTGTTTGTGGGGGCACATGTTCTGGGTGGCATACCACGTATCGTCGACACCATAGCGGAACACGGCCAACTGGACCCCCCCATAGGTGACGGCCATGCCGCCCTCTTTTGGGAAGCTCCCCACGCGCCCGGCTTTCCACCACGAACGCGCTGACCAACTCGTCTCGGCGCTTACTTTTTCCGCAGCGGGCCAATCTTCCGGCCGCTTCTGGGTTCGCTCTTCCACGAATCCCACGGTTGGATCGGCCTCGTCGGCATTGGCAAAGTGGCGGAACAGGGCCCGCTTCTCCGGATTGTTAACCACAGAGGCCCATTCACATTGGTAGGTGTCGATAAGCCGGGCCATATCGGCTTCCAGGGTTTCACAGAGCCCCAGGGAATCGTTGATGACCACATCCTTTACATGGTCCAGACCACCTTCCAGTTTCTCCAGCCATACGGAGGTTCGCTGCAAGGGGTCCGCCGTATGAATGTAATACATGAGGAAGCGGTCGATATATACGATGGCCGTTTCCGTGTCGATTTCTGAGGCAAAGAGGTCGGCGTGGCGTGGTTTGGCACCGCCGTTACCGCAAAGATAGAGATTCCACCCCTTGTCGGTGGCGATGAGCCCCACGTCCTTACATTGGGCCTCGGCACATTCACGCACACAGCCCGAGACGGCCATCTTGAGCTTGTGGGGTGAGCGAACTCCCCGGTAACGCTCTTCGAGATCGATGGCGAATTTGGTAGAATCCTGCACGCCATAACGGCACCAGGTCTGACCCACGCAACTCTTTACCGTGCGGAGCGACTTACCATAGGCGTGTCCACTTTCGAATCCGGCAATGATGAGCTCTTCCCAGATATCCGGAAGCTGTTCCACCCGGGCTCCCAGCAGATCAACGCGCTGTCCCCCGGTGATCTTGCAGTAGAGGTCATATTTCTTCGCCACCTGGCCGAGGACAATCAGTTTGTCGGGCGTAATTTCGCCACCGGGCACGCGGGGTACGACGGAGTAGGTACCCCCCCGTTGGATATTGGCCAGAAAGCGATCGTTGGTATCCTGTATGGTGGCGTGCTCGACGATGTGGTCATTCCACAGGCTGGCGAGAATCGAGCCCACGACCGGCTTGCAGACTTCGCAGCCTTCGCCGCCGGTCCCACACTCGGTGAGTACTTCCCGGAAGGTCTCGAGTTTTTTCACCTTGACGCTGTGAAAGAGCGCTTGACGACTCAAGGGGAAGTGCGCGCACACGATCTTTTTCACTTCGACCCCGGCGCGTTTGAACTCTTCCGCCAGAATGTCTTTCACCATGGGCACACAACCGCCGCACCCGGTGCCCGCGCAGGTGGCGCTTTGCACGTCCCCCAGATCGCTGAGTTTGTGTTTACGGATGGCGCTGCAAATATCGCCTTTGGAAACGTTGTTGCAGGAGCAGACCTGGGCGTCATCGGGCAGGGCCGCCACACCAGCCGCCGCGCCGTCGCCCCCACTACCCAGCAGCAGGACCTTGGGCTCCCCGACAATACCATCGAGGCTCCGATAGGTATGCAAGAGGTTGCTGTAATCCGACGTATCACCCACGAGGATACCGCCGAGCAATTTGCTGCGATCCTCGGAGAGGATGATCTTTTTGTAGACCCCGCTCACGGTGTCTTTGACCACCACGGTATCACTGGCGGGACCTTCGGCATCGATGGAGCCCAGACTGGCCACCTCGACACCCATGAGCTTTAACTTGGTGGACATATCGGCCCCGGTAAAGTGGGCTTCATTCCCCATGAGGTTTTCGGCCAGGGTATCGGCCATCTGATAGCCGGGCCCCACCAGACCATAGATCATGCCGTCGTGAAGGGCCAACTCGCCGATGGCGAAGATGGTGGGGTCGCTGGTCTGCATCGTATCATCCACGATGACACCACCCCGCTCGCCCATGGCGAGGCCAGCCTCCCGCGCCAACTCATCGCGGGGCCGGATGCCCGCCGACACGATGAGCATGTCCGTATCCAGGAGGGCGTCATCCATAAAGGTGAGGCCCGTGATGGCCCCATTACCCTCAATGCGCTTGGTTTGATGTTTCAACAACACCTTGACACCCAGGGCTTCGATCTCACGTACCAGGAGCTTGGAGCCTTCGTCGTCTAACTGGCGCGGCATGAGCCGGGGGGCAAACTCGACGACGTGGACATCCAGCCCGAGGTCCACCACCGCCTTAGCCGCTTCCAGGCCCAGCAGCCCGCCACCAATGACGGTGGCCGTTTTGGCGGTGGCCGCATAGGCCTTAATCGCATCGAGGTCTTCGATGGTGCGATAGACGAATACCCCCTTCTTATCCACGCCGTCAATAGGGGGCACAAAGGGGGCCGAACCCGTAGCAAGCACCAGGTAGTCATAGGATTGCACGGTGCCGTCATCGACGCTTACGGTGCGCGCATCCCGGTCAATCGCCGCGATACGTTTGCTTACGTGAAGCGTTACTTCATGGTCGTGGTACCAGGTAAGTCCATCGAGGGTGAGATCTTCGACCGAGTTTCCGCTGAAGTAACTCGTGAGTTGAACCCGGTCATAAGCCGCACGGGGTTCTTCACCGTACACGATAATTTCAAAGTTGGTATTGCCATCGAGTTCGCGGAGCTTTTTGCAGAAGCGGTGCCCGACCATGCCGTTTCCGACAACGACTATCTTTTTTCGGAGGACTTCTACCTTGGCTGACATAGTGGATTCCCGATCTCGTTTTAACGTGCCTGGGAGATAGTTCCAAGGGGAGGATATGCTCAAAAACCTCGCTCCGTATTCGAACTCACCGGGGCACGTGCACTACCTGTTGTTAACAATGGATTATCCGCTGGGTAGTGCAAGGGTTGTGCCAACGCTCATCCCCTAGCTGAGACACGCCCTCGGCATGCTGGAGTCTGGCCGCTCTTCGATCCAACCGGCTATGGGCGCATGGCTACTCTACCCAATAAAAACAGGGTATCGGATAGCATGAGGACCCCTTCCCGAGACCTTAGTAACAATCTCCTGCAACGCGGCCCCTTCGAATCTCATCCCATTCACGGGCCCTGCGAAGCCGTACCGCCGGGTAGGTTTCCAACTTGAAAACCACGTCTTGGTAGCACCCCATACGAGGCTGACCCCACTGCGCTCAGGTGGCGACGCGTGAATCGCGACACACGACACGCCCGGTGCAATCCGGATTGCCCGTGCTCAAAATGAACCCCAGTAGACCGGCACTTTTCGCGCCTACGCCAATAAACATGCGTTTGACATGCACGTTCTCCTTGTCCGCTACGAACTCAATATTGGGATACCGGTGGGTATGAGGCATGGCGTGCAGCCGTGATTCAGAGACCTCAAACGATTGTTGGCACACTTCGTGCAATCCCCACCCATCCAATATTCCTGGCGCAATCATTGAGAGAGGAACACTCATGGAAGTGAATCACAAGGCAACCAAGATAAATTTATTTAACTTTAGCACCCCACAAATGCGGGCATTTCACATGTCGTGGTTCGCGTTTTTTCTATGTTTCTTCGCTTGGTTTGGCATTGCCCCGCTAATGGCCGTGGTGCGGGAAGAGCTCTCACTGACCAAGGCACAAATTGGTAACACCATCATCGCCTCCGTCGCCATTACCATCGTGGCCCGCCTCTTCATCGGCTGGCTCTGTGACCGTATTGGGCCGCGCATCACCTACACATGGCTCCTGGTCTTGGGTGCCCTGCCGGTAATGGGTATCGGCTTCGCCCAGAGTTACGAGACCTTCCTGCTGTTTCGTCTCGGCATTGGTGCCATTGGTGCCTCCTTTGTCATAACCCAATACCACACATCGGTTATGTTTGCTTCGAACTGCGTTGGCACGGCGAACGCCACGTCGGCAGGCTGGGGCAACCTGGGGGGCGGTGTCACCCAATTGGTCATGCCCTTGGTTTTCAGCACCTTGCTGGCCTTGGGACTCGGTGAATTCTGGGGCTGGCGCGTGGCCATGGTCTTCGCGGGCTCGGTCTGTATGTTAACCGGTATCGCTTACTTTTTCCTGACGCAGGACACGCCTGACGGAAACTTTAAGGAACTCCGCGAAAAGGGTCTCATGCGCAGTGCAAAGGACAATGGCGGCACCTTTATGGAAGCCTGTAAAGACTATCGGGTCTGGGCGCTCTTTGCCATTTACGGCGCCTGTTTTGGCATCGAGTTGACCATCAACAACATTGCCGCCCTGTACTACATCGACTATTTCGACATGGGCCTGAAAGCAGCGGGCGCGTTGGCGGCCTGCTTTGGCCTTATGAATCTCTTCGCGCGTACCCTCGGTGGCATCTTTGGCGACAAATTTGGCGCAAAATATGGCCTGAAAGGGCGGGTGCGTTGGTTGGCCATCGCCCTCACGGTGGAAGGCTTTGCCCTCATGCTTTTCTCCCAGATGACGGTCTTGCCCCTGGCCCTGGCCACCATGATTCTCTTCAGCCTGTTCGTGCAAATGTCCGAGGGTGCCACCTACTCGGTCGTACCCTTCATCAATAAGCGGGCCCTCGGATCGGTAGCCGGCATCGTAGGTGCGGGCGGCAACTTTGGTGCGGTCAGCGCAGGCTTTCTCTTTAAGGCGGAAGCCATCACCTGGCCACAGGCCCTGCTCATTCTGGGCGTACTGGTTACCTGCTGCGCCGGCCTGACCGCCTTTGTACGTTTCAGCGAGGCCGATGAATATGCGGCTGCCGCAGAACTCGAGCGTCGCAATGAAGTGGACGAATCCCTCGCCGCAGAGGCGGCGTCCGCCTGATTTCAGGATAGTCCACCCCGCTTACGTGGGGCGGGCTTAGACCATATACTTGCGATGCGGATGGCAGCCACGGGCGCTGCCATCCGCCTCGCTGATCTCCGTGACCCGCAAGCGCAACATTGAGCACCCTCTACCTATGGCCTCAACACCCAAAGAATGCATTAAAACGACCTGCTCCTACTGTGGGGTGGGCTGCGGCGTGGAAGTCACCCGGGATAGCCGGGGACGGCTATCCGTCGCCGGTGATGAATCCCATCCGGTCAATTGGGGCATGCTCTGCTCCAAAGGGCGCACCCTCCATCATGTCGTCCAAAACCAGGAAGACCGCCTCCTCCGGCCCCAGATGCGGCGCAGCAAAGCGCACCCGCTGAGCGAAGTCAGTTGGGACGATGCGCTGGACCGCACCGCCCAGGTTTTCCGTACCCTCATCGAGCGCTTCGGCCCCGAGTCGGTGGGCTTCTACGTATCGGGTCAGTGTTTGACGGAAGAATATTACGTGGCCAACAAGCTGATGAAAGGCTTCATCGGCAGTAACAACATTGATACCAACTCGCGCTTGTGTATGAGCTCCGCCGTGGTAGGCTACAAGCTATCTCTGGGCGACGATGCGTGCCCCATCAGCTACGAAGACATCGAGCTGGGTGGAAGCTTTCTCATTGCCGGGGCCAATCCCGCCTGGTGCCACCCCATTCTCTTTCGCCGTCTGGAACAGCACAAAGAACGCAACCCGGACACCAAGGTCATCGTAGTGGACCCCCGGCGCACCCAAACCTGCGCGGTCGCCGATCTCCATCTCCAGATTCAGCCGGGCACCGATGTGGTCGTATTCAATGCTATCGCCCGGGAATTGCACGATCAGGGATTCTGGGATGAGGAGTTCATCCAAGCCCACTGTAATGGCGTGGAAGAAATGCGCGCAGCTGTCTTTGCAACGACCACGGAGCAAGCGGCGGTCATTTGCCGAATTGAAGCCCAGGACATCCGGGAAGCGGCACGGCTTATTGGCTCGAGTGGCACCTTCCAGTCGTGGTGGGCCATGGGGTTGAACCAATGCAGTAACGGGGTTGATAAAAACCTGGCCTTGCTGAATCTTTCCCTCGTCACCGGCCAGATCGGCAAACCCGGTGCAGGTCCCTTTTCCCTCACCGGACAGCCCAACGCCATGGGTGGCCGGGAAGTGGGCGGACTGGCCAATCTCCTGGCGGCCCACCGCGATCTCGGAAACCCGGATGAACGTGAATTCGTTTCGGCCTACTGGGGCGGCGGGCCCATTGCGGCCAAACCAGGACTCACGGCAACGGAGATGTTTGAGGCGTTGGAAGCCGGAACCCTGAAGGCCCTCTGGGTCATCTGCACCAACCCGGCGGTCTCCCTTCCCAATCTGCCTCAGGTGGAGCGGGCCCTCAAGAAAGCCCGGTTCCTCGTCGTGCAGGATATATCCGCCCTCTCCGACACAGTGGCCCATGCCGATGTGGTCCTCCCGGCAGCGGGCTGGCTGGAGAAGCAAGGGACCATGACCAATTCGGAGCGTCGCGTTACCCACGTGCCCCAATTAACTGAAGCGCCCGGAGAGGCCCTCCCGGATGTCGAAATCCTGTGTCGCTTCGCCGGGAAGATGGGCTGGGGCGAATCCTTTGACTACCCGGATGAAAGCGCCATCTTCGAAGAGCATTGTCGTCTCACCGCGGGCACACCGATCGACATGTCCGGCATGTCTTATGATCGCTTGAAGGCGCAGGGCAGCCTCCAATGGCCTTGTCCTGACTCCAACCACCCGGGCACGCCGCGGCTCTTCTCAGACCACCAGTTTTTTACCGCCGATCAGCGGGCACAGCTCCATGGCGTCACCCATTCGCACCGCTCAGAATCGCTGAACACAGCCTATCCCCTCGTGCTTACGACGGGGCGCATTCGGGACCAGTGGCATACCATGACGCGCACGGGTAAGGTTACGAAACTCCGGCAGCACCTGGACACGCCCTATGTGGAAATTCATCCAGACGATGCGGCGGCCCAACAGATTGTTTCAGGCGATACGGTGACGATCTACAACGATCGGGGTGCCGTCTCCGCGCGGGCGACCGTAACGGATACCATAAAGGTCGGCGTGGTCTTCCTTCCCATGCACTGGGGCAAGACCCTGCAACACGGGGATGCGCGGGCCAACATGCTGACAAGCCCGACGGTGGACCCGAAATCCAAAGAGCCCGATTTCAAGTACTCCGCTGTGGCCTTGAGCAAGACAGGCGCCGAGCGTCGCCGTATCGTAGTCATTGGCGGTGGGACCGCTGCGCTGGCCTTTGTGCAGGAATATCGTAAGCGCGATCAAAATGACGAGTTGGTCATTCTGGGTCAAGAATCTCATGGATTCTACAACCGTATTCTCCTACCCGATCTCATCGGGGGAGAGTGTGACTGGCCCGCCATGCAGACCACCACGGCGGCGCGGCTTCTGGAATCCCACATTATTTTTCATGGCGGAACGAAGGTTCGGGCCATTCATCGCCGAGAGCACACGGTGGAGGACGACCGGGGTACCCTTCATCATTACGACCGTCTCGTCTTGGCCACCGGAAGTCGCCCGCTCCTGCCGCCAGAAGCGCCCCGAGGCATGAAGGGGGTCTTCACCCTGCGCACGCGGAATGACGCCGATGCCGTCATGGACCACGTGCAACCGGGTCATCGCTGTATCGTCGTGGGCGGGGGGCTTCTCGGGCTTGAGTTGGTGGCGGCCCTTCAACAGCGTGGTGCCCAATGCGAACTGATTCACCGGTCTTCCCGGCTGATGGGACGACAACTGGACGCCACCGCTTCCCGGCTGCTCGCCGAAGAGCTGGCAGAGCGAGGCATTACGCTTTATCTGAATGAAAGTGTGGCATCTGTTCACGGTGATACCTCGGTGAAGGGGATCCGCTCCCGCAATGGCCGTTACTTTGGCTGTGACGCCTTATTTTTCGCGACGGGGACGACCCCTAATGTGGAGTTGGCCCGTCAGGCCAGCCTTCCCTGTGGGCACGGCGTGCGGGTGGATGACACGATGCGAACGGCCGACTCGGAAGTGTTTGCGATTGGGGAGATTGCCGAGCACCGACACCGCTGCTATGGCACTACCCCGGCCGCCCAGGACCAGGCTATCGTCGCCGCCGCACAGATGACGGGGGATACCTGGACGCGCTACGCGGGAAATATCCCGTTCAACGTGCTCAAATTGCGGGGTTTCTCGCTTTGCAGTATGGGGCAGGTCTTGGTCAATGATGCGGACAGCGGCTACGAGGAAATTACGCTGCTGGACGAGGCCGAGCGTTTTTATCAGAAGTGCGTCGTATACAAGAACCGTCTCGTCGGTGCCGTGCTGGTAGGCGACATGGCGGCGATGGTCGGCCTCAAAGACCTCATCGAATCGGGTATTGAGCTCGACGAGCAACGTCGCACCCTTCTCCGCTCCGGGAGCACCAACCAAAGCGCACCCATGGAAGGTGCCCTGGTATGCAGTTGTAATCAGGTCGGCACCGGCAATCTGGCCTGTGCCATGGCCGATGGCTGCGACACACTGGAATCTCTCTGTAAGGCAACCGGAGCCGGACTTGGCTGCGGAAGTTGCAAACCGGAAGTGGCGGCCCTGTTGGAAAGTCACCACACGCCCGCCATGGCAGGATCCTCTTCATGAACCGACACAGTGCCGATATGACTTTTTACTCCCAAGGGGGCCGCATGACGTTTCGTCTGCTGCGCCAACTCGCCGAAGAAGGCATGGTCCATGGTGATGGCACCCTCGCCCTCGGGAGCCGTCAGGAAATTATTCTGCCCGAAATAGGGTTGGACTCGCAGGACTATATGCGGGATATTGTGGGCGCACGGCTACCCGAGTTTCACCCCAAGCGCCCGAACATCGTAACGACACGGGCGGTGGCTTCCCGCGCCCAGCGAACCGCGTGGCTTGGCGAGGGCAGTTACGATGCCATTCTGCAGGGCTTCCAAAGTAATCCGGCGATTGCGGTAGACATCGTCGATCCCATTCAGCACAGCCTGCCACTCTTCACCGGGCAGGCCCACTTTGTGGCCACACCGGAGCCAGACTACTGGCAGCTCTATCTCAACGTATTGCCCGAGGGAGATCGGATCGCCCTTTCGCAGGCGATTCACACCGATGATGTCGCAGCGGTCACGGGCGTCGTACATCAACACTTTGTTTCACGGGGGAACCTCGATCCGATGGCGCTACAGGAATCCGTAGAAGCGCTCCTGGGTAATCGGATGCGTACCCTGGGCACGGTGGCCCTCAACTACAGTCAGGCCATTCGACCCATCGTCGGATTCAAGCGCGACCCTCAGAGTGATTGTTTCAGCCTGGGCATTCCGGTGCAACGGAGTCCCCTTCCCGGTGCCTTCCTGATTGACCTGTCCATGCTTGCAGACCGCTGCGACATAACGACCGTCCATCTCAGCCCGTGGAAGAGTCTTCTGGTTCACGGCATTGCCCCTTCGGCGCGCATCCACTTTGAGCGACTCATACTTCGTCACCGTATCAATCTCAACCCGGGCGCGTGGGATCATGTCACCCTGAACGGATGGCGTTCGCCCAGGCTGAAGCAGTGCGCGAACGCGCTCATCAGCGCCCTCAATAAACACATCCCCCATGCCGCTGATTTGACCATCGCACTGGTCGATGACGTGATGACCCTGCCCGACACGCCCATCGTCATTCGTGCCAAGCGCAGCACCCATGCCCTTTCCCGATTCCAGACGGCACCCCGTTTTTCGCTGTTTGTAAGAGACCGTTTCGAGCGAAGCAATCCCAGGTTGGTTTCCCACGGACGGGAACTTCGCTATAAGGCGCTACTGGAAAAGTTAGTCCAACTCATTGGCGACTACGGTGCCACTGAAATCGAAACGAAGCCCTCCGCTGCACCTCAAGCGCGTAGCACTCCGGCGCAGAATGCCCATCGGTGCGAGGAGTGCGGCTCGGAGTATAGCGCACTGTATGGTGACCCCCTGGGTGGTATCGAAGCGGGCACGCCCTTTGATGAATTACCCGATAGCTGGTCATGCCCCACCTGTGAGGCCCCGATGGACCGCTTCCGCGACCGGCGAGGTTCGGCCGCCTGACCCGTGCGATAGGCACTGCGCGCCCTATGGCGACACCACCCCGAACTCTATGGCAGCCGCCTGTGGACTGCGCGTCTTCACGCCCGCCGTGTAGGAAGCAATCACCGGTGGCGCATGGTCACGCACCTTTCCCAGACGATAGACCGTGGTGGCCACCAGATGACGCAAGCGGGCGTTGTTCATCGACAGGGGTTCCGCGGTGCCGCTTATTGTTTCACCTTGGAAAGCAGGGCTTTCAGGGCCGCCACCTTCTCCGGCGCATCCTCCTACCGATTGTCTTGCTCTCC
>JAUIMA010000126.1 GCA_030432675.1 Candidatus Hydrogenedentota bacterium
AACCACCGATATCGTGATTGAACGGGAAGGGCAGTTCCGCTTTACCCGTCCGCTGAATATCGGGGGTAATGACATTACGCTCGCTATCGGCTCGGCCTTCAAGCAGAATTTCACCGATGCCGAGCGGCTCAAGCGGGAAAAGGGATTTGCACCGACCGGCGATCCCCAGACCGATGGGCAGGGCGGCGAAATCATCGGCAACGTATTGCAGCGGATGGTTTCCGAAATTGTCCGTTCCTTCGCCTATTTCCGCTCACTCCCCGGTGGCGGCCAGGTAAATCGCGTCATCCTCTGCGGTGGTGGTGCCTGTCTGCGCAATATTATTCCCTACATGCAGCGTCAGTTGGGCCTGGAAGTGCGTATCGCGCAACCCCTCGCTGCGCTGGCGGTAGCACCCGGTGGGCAGCAAGTCAGTGACCAGCCTGAGCAGGCCTGTGTGGCCCTCGGCATGGCCCTGCGTTGCCAACAGCAGGTCGCCATTGAAATAAATCTGATTCCCCCGCGGGTCCTGGAGGCCACACGCCGCCGGGAAGCAGCCTTTTACTGGGGACTTTCCATTGCATCGCTCGCCCTGACGATGGCCTGTATTATCCCGCAGAAAGCGGAAGAAGATAAGCAGGTGCTGGCCAAGATTAAGCGCGTGCAGGAAGAGATCCGACAATACGATCCTGAGTTGGCCATGGCCATACGGACGGACAGTCCCGACTTGCCACCGTCCACCCAACTGCGAGAATTTCAAACGGTTAACGGTACTATCAACGGACTGGAGTCCAAGGTGAAGGCCTTGAGCGACGAACGCCGATTTCGTCAGTTCTGGCTGGAAGAACTTGCCTTTGTCAATGACGCGCGTCCCGCTAAGATGTGGATTAGCGCCATTGAAACGTCCACGATTGGTGATATTGCCCCTCAGCAGGGCATACCGGCCCGAGGTGGTGCGCGCGGGAGACGTCAGAATGACGACGGCGACCGCGGGCTCTTTTCCGGGATCGGGACCTTTGGTCAGGGCGCAGGAATTCCGGGAGCCGCTCCGGGCGCCGCAGCTGGGCCAACGGCCATCCGCGAAACGGTGAAGAGCACGGGATTTCCAAATCTCAGTGGAACCGGTAATTTCAGTTCTGGAACGGGCTCCTTCTCGCTCGGGGGAAATGACGACGACGATGAGGATGATCGCGGTCGGAGTCGCTCGCGGAGCCGCAGTTCAGTGGGACGGAGCGGGTCTGCGAACATATTCCCGCGTCCCAACGGACTTCGAGTTATCGGCTTTGCCAAATCCGGTGCGATTGTTCAGGATTTCGTCGAGCGCCTGAAGGAACTCGAGCGGACCCAGGCGAATAACGATCCGCTGAAAGCCAAAGAGGTGCACTTCAGCGAAGCCAGTGTGTTGCGGGTGGATCAGTCTATCCTCAATCAGGCTTGGACGGAGCCCGGATCGGGTTACGGTGCCACACGGGGATATACCCCGACCGAGGCGAACAGCGTTTACTCGTTTGAAGTAAATATAGAATTTGACGGTCCCTTCTACGACGCTGAGCCCAAGCAGAGTACGCCAGCGCAGCCTGCCCGAGGAGGCTTTAACCGGGGCAACGATGAAGACGATGACAACGGACGACGTCGTCGTGGCGGGAGGGGAGACGATGACTAAAGAGCGTTTGATCTATATCGGCGCACTACTTGCCGTTTTTGCAGGTGTGTTTGCGGTGTATCATTTCTATTTTGCCGCAAAGCTGGAGCGCTATGCCCAACACCAGGCCTTGTTGGAATCGCTCCAGGCGACGGAAGCCAAACTCAAGACTACTTTTGGGAATGCGTCTCCGGAAGACGTGATTCGTGACCACAATGGCAAGGTAGAAGCGTGGCGCGAAGCCATTTCCCAACGCACGACCTTCTTCACGGATCAGGATTGGCGGATTCACGAAAAGCCGCCGGAAGATGTGTTTATTCTCCAGTTCTGGTATGGTGACGAGAGTCGCAAGATGGTGACCGATCTCTGGGAAAAAGCGCAGAAAAAATATGGTCCCCTCGTCTATCAGAATATGCCCCAGGGCTTTCCGAGCACCGTGCAGTCCATGTTGGGCGTGTCGTATTCCGAGCAGTGGCAGGGTATGGATGTTGATGCAGCCCTCGTCAACACGGAACTGGAAAAACTGGAGTTCGGCATTTCTGCGATTGAAATGTTGATGAATAACAATGCCCTGGGCATCTACCAAGTGGGAATCGAGGAACTCGGAGACGCCGGTTTCATTGGCAAGGGCGTGAAGTATACCCGCGTGAAACTGTCGTTCCGAATGGAAATCAAAGACTTGGTTGAGTTTCTTGAGAATCTGCGGCAGGCTGATTCCTTCTACAGTGTGGAAGGGATGCGACTCACCCACCCGTACATTCTCGCGCAGTATGAACCCCAATTACAGGTAGACATGTATCTGCTGCGGACCAAGCAGGAGGAAGGCTTTGATCCGGCCGGTTCTGCCGGCGGTGGGAGTGCTGGTGCTGGCTACGAAAATAACTTCAGCAGTACCGGACTGACCCTTGGTGGTAATCGGGCAAATACGATTGATGACGACGTAGTTATGGAAGAGCCAGGAACCATTGGCAAAGCATGGAAATGGTTCAAGCGCACCGTGTTGTATATGAATTAGTGGGGCCGCAGGTGTCAGCCCATAGCGATGATGACCATACGAAAACAGGTGTGAACATTGGATAAAATCCTCAAATTTTTTAAAAAGCTCTGGCTCTTCAAAGAGCGTATCGTGCTTGTAATGCTACTGGGATTCCTGGGATACAACGTCTATAAGATCTTCGTCCCCAATGAAGTGGAGCCGGTGTTGCCGACGCGTCCGGGTGAAGTTCCGGTAGCGAAGTTGCCGGAGCCACGGATGGTGGATGTGCCGGGTTCCTATCGGACCCTGACACAGCGTAACCCATTTTCTTACTATTCCGATGCCGAAATTGATCCGCGGGGAGGACTTACCGGCGAGGAGGCCGGCATCAAACTTTTGGATATCAAGGAGGGAGCACCGGGGAAATGGCGTGCCCGACTGAAGACGAAGTCGTCCAAGTGGTACGACGAGGGCGACAGCTTTGAAGAATTTGAACTACAAAACATTGATCCGGTTGGCCAGACGGCAACCGTGTTTGCAGAACGATTTGGGAAGACAGTTGTCCTCAGTGTCGAAAAGTAACCAGTGCTTGCGACAAATTAGCGCATTACGGTATAGTGCTGAGAAAAAGCGGAAGGAAGACAAGGTAATGAAGAACGGCTATTTGCGGCGCGCCAACGCAGGGCGTTGGATGCTGTCATCCATGGTGCTGATCCTGCCACTGGTTGCTCATGGGTCACAGCCCCATCAATCCGTGGAAACAGCGAGCGACTCGCGTATCGTTCTGGCCCAGGCCACGACGCCGGCGGAAGAAGCGTATCGGAAGGGCGTATCGTTCTATAAGAATGATCGCTATCGGGAG
Organism: Candidatus Hydrogenedentota bacterium; assembly: GCA_030432675.1. Taxonomy (GTDB): domain Bacteria; phylum Hydrogenedentota; class Hydrogenedentia; order Hydrogenedentales; family JAEUWI01; genus JAEUWI01. The sequence goes on from JAUIMA010000126.1 coordinate 3,460, forward strand.
GCGCAAACGGAGTTTAACCGTGCGCTGGCTCTCGATCCCGAATACGATGAGGCAAAGCAGTTCCTTGAGAAGTGCGCCGCCAAAATCATGATGGAGTCCGTTGGCTCCGCGCCCGGTGCGGTTCCGGTCTTCGAGACCTACGATCCGGAGTCCATCGGCACGGATGGAGAGACGCCTTCCCTGTCACCGGAAGAGTTGAAGCAACTTCGGGTCAAAGAACACCTGAAGTATGCCAAACTGTATCTCGAAAACCACTACTACACCCAGTCGGTTGAGATCTACAAGCACGTTCTCCAGCTCGACCCCGACAATATGGAAGCCAAAGAAGGCCTTCATAAAGCGTCTTTGGGTCAGAGCCAGGAGGCCATGACCGATGAGTTGCGCCAGGTGGAGCAAGATAGCGAATTGATTCGCCGCTACATCGAACAGTCCAAGCAGCTTCCCGAAGGGGCTGACGCAACGGGTATTAAACAATACGTCTTCCGGGTTCCGGAAATTGAAGAGACCTACGAAGAAGAGCACCAGATCACCGAAATGGAAAAAGTGCTCCTTTCTCCGGTAAACATCGAATTCGAAGACATCCATATTAAGGACGTTACCGAGTTCATTCAGGATAGCTTCGATATCAACGTCGTACTTGACAAGCGGGCGGTTGAACCCGAACGTGAAGCGGTAACGACGACCGGTGCCCCTGGTGCGTTCGGTGGGCCTCCTGGTGCGCCTGGTGCCTTTGGTGCGGCACCTGGTGCCTTCCCCCGTCAGCCCCAGCGACGTGGCTCCGGCCGACGCGCGGAAGATGACGACGATGATGGCCGCGGCTTTGCCTTCGGCGGTGGAAACTTCGGCGGTACCGGTGCCCTCGGTCAGGGTCAGAGCCAGTTTAACATCGACTCCGTCAACGATTTCTATGGCGCGAAGAGCGATGGCATGATCCCCTATATCAATCTGAAGGATGCGGAATTGGGCGATGCCCTGAAAGCAATCCTTCGGCCCCTGGGTCTTTCCTACTCCATTGAACCCGGTTTCCTTTTCATCAGTAAACCGACGATTATCCAGCGTGAATCCTTTGAAGACGTGGAGACCCGTTATTACGAATTGCGCAATGCGGGTGCCGAAACGCTCTTCAAAATCGTACTTGGTTCCCTTGGCGGTGGCGGTCTGAGCAATAATGGCGGCGGCGGCGGTGGGCAAGGTGGCTTCGGCGGTGGCGGCGGCGGCAACCAGGGCGGCTTTGGCGGCGGTGGTAGCGGCGGCTTCGGCGGCGGCGGTAGCGGCGGCTTCGGCGGTGGTGGCAGCGGCGGCTTCGGCGGTGGTGGCAGCGGCGGCTTCGGCGGTGGTGGCAGCGGCGGCTTCGGCGGCGGCGGCGGTGGCTTCGGCGGCGGTGGTGGTGGCCAAGGCGGCTTCGGCGGCGGCGGCGGTGGCCGTGGCGGCGGTGGCGGCGGCTTCGGCGGCGGTGGTGGCGGTAATCAGGGCGGTGGTGATGTTACCTCCATCCAGAATATCGCAGCACTGTTCAGCACGATTGATGACACCCAGGTGGGTGAAATTCCCGCGACCAACTTCATTGTTGGCCTCGACGGTGGTGGTACCGGCACAGGCCTTGGTGGCGGTGGCGGCGGCGGCGGTCGACCCGGCCGTGGCGGTGGACTGAATGCACAGGAAGACGGTGCTGGTCTGGGTGGCAACAGCTCCCTGGAAGGCGAGTCCCCGATCCTGAGTCTGTTGCAGCGTTTGATTCCAGACGTGTACGCGCCGTCCTCCGAAGAGCGGTTGTCGGACATGATCTATAACCCTGCAAACAACATGCTGATCGTGACCAACACACCCACGAATCTGGATTCCTTTGAAGAACAGCTCACCCAGTTGGACGTTACGCCCAAACAGGTGAGCATCGAAGCGAAATTCCTGACCATTCGTGTGTCAGATATGGACAAAGTCGGCTTCCGGTGGGACGTGAACGCTGAGAGCAATCATGGTGCCCGCCTGCCTACGGGTCTGGAAGATTCGACCTACGAATATGATATCAACGGCGACAACGTGCTGGAGCAGATTCAGCTCAGTGAACGTCCCGATGGTTCCAATGCTTTCAGCAACACGATTCGTGAAACGGTTGCCGAAGCGATGACGAGCCCCGGACCTGCCGCGTCGACGTTCAATCTCATGACGTCGATTATTGACAACGGTAGTGGTGACAGCCTCTCGGTAACCTTCGATTACCTGAATGGTCTCGAAGAGTCGGAGCTGTTGAGTGCGCCCCGTGTGACCACGATGAACCGCAAACCGGCCGTTATTGTGGACTACACGACGGAATACTTCCAGGTCTACTCCCAGTCGGGCGTGGTTCCTGGCAGCAACAGCGTGAACGGTACGACACAGCCTGTCTTGATCAATGACTCGCTGGCCCTGCCCTTCAACTTCGGTATCGGCCTTTCGGTTACGCCGCAGATTCGGGACAACGACCAGGTTCGCCTGTGGCTCAACCCTGAAGTGCGAACCCGTATTGGCGAGAAGACATTCCGAAACATCAGTGTCTCGGGTGACCAGGAAATCGTCAATGAGACCAACTACCCGACCACGTCGTGGCAGGCAGTCTGGACGAACGTTATCGTTCATGATGGTGATACGCTGGTACTCGGTGGCCTTGTGCAAGACCAATCCATCAAGAGTGAAGAGAAGCTGCCCTACGTGGCTGATATCCCCATTCTCGGATTCTTCTTCCGCGGCAAATCCACCGAAGTTACGCAGTCGAGCTTGCTCATCTTCGTGACGCCGGACATCATTGACTCCACCGGTGCCCGCTTCTTCGACTTGGCTTCGGCCGAGTAAGCGTAAGAAAATAACCCGTGCAACTAAGACGGACGACTCCCTGAATCGGAGTCGTCCGTTTTCTTTCGGACCATGCGACTTCTACTCTACAATCTGATTCTTGGCCTCCTGGCACCCATCGCGCGTTGGTGGCTTCGACGCCAGCCGAAGTACACCGCCCAGCTGGCACGATTCGCACCCGATATTCCGGTTGACAAGATGGGTGCGCTCTGGCTGCAGGTTTGCAGCCTGGGAGAGGTCAATGCCGCACGGCCCTTGGTGGAGGCCATTCGCGCTGAGATTCCCGAGTGTCCCCTTCTGATTAGCACTTCGACGGGTTCAGGACAGGAGCGGGCGCGGGAGCTCTATGGCGAAGAGCACGTAACCTGGTTTCCCTTCGATACGTCGACCGCCGTACGGTGTTTCCTGGAAGCCCTTCAGCCGAAGGCGCTGATCCTGTTTGAAACGGAGTTGTGGCCTAACGTACTGGCGAATTGTAAAACGCGGGGCATACCCGTGCTACTTGCCAATGGCCGATTGAGTGATAAACACCAAACCCGCTATGCCCGATATCGCTTCTGGTATGGCCCCTTGGTACGTGAATTGACGACGGCGTGTATGCAAGACCCACGTTATGCAAAACGTCTTGAAGCACTGGGTGTATCCTCGTCCCGCATTCACGTGACGGGCAATATAAAATTTGACGCCGTCAGCACCGCCATTGCGCCTCGGGAGCGGCAACGTCTACGGACACTCTGGGGTTTACGGGATGAGGAAAAAGTGCTCCTCTTCGGCAGTACACGACCAGGCGATGAAGATCTGGCGTCGGCCTGCTGGGCAACCCTGCGGGAGGAGTTTCCGCATCTGAAACTCGTTCTGGCACCCCGTCACCTGGAGCGGGTACAGGAAGCAGTAAGCCCCTTTAGCGAAACGGTCGTTCTTCGAAGCGCGCTTCGGCAGCACGAAGGGCAACGTGCGGCGCGGGTTTACGTACTGGATACCCTCGGCGAGCTCAGTGCCTTCTTTGGCGTCGCCAACGTGGTGGTCATGGGCGGGAGCTTCTATGCGGGTGTGAACGGGCACAACCCCCTCGAGGCCGCCGCGCTGGGTGTGCCTACGGTGTTTGGCCCCTACATGAGCAACTTCGAGGAAGCGGCGCGGGTGCTGGTGGCCGCCGGCGGGAGCACACAGGTCTCCTGTCCGGAAGATCTATACCTGACCCTCAGCACATTACTCGGTGACCCGGCCCGACAACGGCAAATGGGCACGGCCGCCCGACGTACCGTACTCGACAATCAAGGGGCTGTTGGGCAAACCGTCGCCCACATCAAAGCCCTGTTGCCGAGAGCGGATGAGGGACACGCCTAAGCGCGGTGCGAGTGCCTTATCGTGTCGAGGTCATTCGGCTTCCGGAAACGATGCGTTCATTTCTTCCAGCATTTTCCAGGATTCCCGGTAAATCGTGGGAGCCACTTCCGGTCCCCCTGAGTTTTCTTCGCCATACTGATCTTTGTTGTCATAGACGAAGGGGGCCTCGGCGTCCCATTGGCTCTTGGGCACCATATAGCCGATTTGGTCATTGGCGAGGCCGATAACCAGGGCCATGCGTGCGCTACGTTCCATCTCATGGCGCAGCGGTGGTACTTCCACCGGGTCGATTTCAAAGTCGCGCCCGGGCTTGGCCTCCACGCCACCTTCCACGATTTCAGGGTAGATTTCGCCGGGGGTGCTCAGGAGGAGTACCCCACCAATTCGGATGACGTTGATCTCCGTTCGTGCACCACGGCCGATTTTGTAGCCCTCGTGGATGAGGCCAAACATCATGGCGTATTTATACATGCCCGTAACAGGGATGCGGATGGTGCGGGCCGAGACGGCGAGGCGGGGGGTCTCATTTTTCCACACCGCGTCACTGCGGAGGGCGTTGCAGGCCACAATGGCGAGATTTTCTCCCAGGGCCTCGGCCTTTTCAAAGGAGTCTTCCGCGAACTTGCGTTCCCCATCCCGGTGGGGCACGGTGGTGTGGAGTTGGGTCATGAGGCCGCCAATCTGGCCCTGAAAATAGAGGCACATCCCGCCAAAGCCCGCGACACCAGCGGGGTCAGAGACGCCTTTTTCCATGCCTTCCCGAAGCCAATGGGGAAAGTCGGAGGTGATATATCCATTCTTTCCGCCGAGGGCCTCCGGGTGGTTGCCCCAATTTACGAAGGTGGCGATGGTGTTATCCGTGTCACGCCCCGTAAAGCGCATGAGATACATGGTGTCATCCATGACGATGGGATTCCGGGAGTCATTTACGAAACCTTCCGGCTCGATCTCCACGGTGGTGCAATACATGTCGGCGGGCTTCAGTCCATAGACGGCCTGCTCGACGGCGTTGCGAGCCCGCTCGCGGACCATCTCCATATACCGTTCGTCATAGCCGAAAATGGGCGTGGGGCCGCTCCAAATCTTCATGGTGTCGGGCGTTTCGTGGGTGTGGCTACTGGAAAAGAGGATGTGGTCGATGCCGAGTTCTTCCGAGATCGACTTGCGTATGCTGACGAAGTCGTTGTGGAAGATACCCACACTGTCGATGGAGACCAGTACCACCGTCACGCCGTTGTTGCGGAGCGCCAAGGCCCTGACCCACGGCGTGTCATTCAGGCCCTTGGCGGGGCGGTTGGAGTTGAATCCCGCCATCCATATTGCGTCAAACTCGCCGTTCTGATTGCGGTCGATGTAGGTGTCGATGCCCTCATCATACTTGCTGTTCTGATTGACATCCTCCCACGGGTCATATTGCTCAAAGTCAGGGCTGATATCCTCCATGGCCACACCCACTTCCAGGCCGGTCACCTCGGCATTCATATTCTCCGGCACCATGAAATCCAGCTCATAATTGGGGTAGGGCCCGGCGAGGCGCCCTCGAAACCAGAGGGCAAAGAGCAGGCAGAGCAGCAGCAGGGCAGTGAGAATCTTATGGGTGCGGCAAAAATCGACAATGGACGACATGGGGTACTCCAAGGTGGGGTGAAGGTAACGGAGTGGATCATAGCAGGCCAAACGGGAGGGATGCACGGCGCCGAAGACGGTGGTGGTGTCCCTATGGTTCTGGCAAGGGTACTAAGGAGATAGGGACCATATTTTTCTCTTGCACAAGTCTGGCAACCTTTGTTAGACTAAGTGAACTTCTACGAGGCAGTAGGAGCGCCTATTTGGTATCTATCGGATTTGATCGCAACATAAGCCATGCGATTAGACGCCATTGTGAACTGTTTAATGCCCTCCCCACACTACGGCGGCGGTGCCGCCAGAAAAAGGATACGAACATGCCTGCGAAAAAGGGTTTTACCCTCATTGAATTGTTGGTCGTTATCGCCATCATCGGCATCCTTGCTGCCATCCTGTTGCCGGCCCTGGCCCGCGCCCGCGAAGCGGCACGCCGCACCTCCTGCCAAAACAATCTCAAGCAGATGGGCGTGGTCTTTAAGATGTATGCGAACGAATCCCGCGGAGAAAAGTTTCCCAAGCGCAAGACCTTCAATTGCGATGGCCTTTCCTTGAGTGACACCATGATTTTTGACGGGGAAGCAGTAATTCCCGAGTACCTGGCCGACGTGAACGCCGTGTGGTGTCCTTCCTGGCCCAATCAGGCGAGTGCCCTTGAGCGTTATGACGCCGCCAAAGGCAACGATGATGGCATCGTGCAACCCTGCGAACTGGTCAAAGAACCCTTTGACTACACCGGGTGGGTGCTGATGGAAGATGAAAACATCCTGGGCCTCAGTGCAGTAACAGGGCTTATTGGCACCGACGGAACCGGCCCCGGCGGACGTTATGAGGAAGCCGAGTTTGCGGGTACACCCTGGGGCGAACTGGCCCTCGAAAACGTGGCCAGCAATGGCGAGCAGAGTGATGAAGATTTCACCGTGAGCGCGGCCAACGCCGGTTCCCAGGCGGGTGGTGGTGATACGCTCTACCGCCTCCGTGAAGGCGTGGAGCGCTTCATGATTACCGATATCAACAATCCCGCGGGCAGCGCCCAGGCCCAGAGCACAGTGCCCATCATGTGGGACCACGTAACGACCAACCCCATCGACTTTTCCCACATTCCCGGTGGTGGTAACGTGCTCTATATGGATGGTCACGTGCGGTTTATCAAATACCCCGCCGAGGAGTTCCCCATGACGACCGATAGCGCCCGGTCTTTTGGCCGCTACAATCGGGTCATGAACGGCTTCTAAGTTTACACTCCTTCCTTACGACGGGTGGGTTGGCGACACGCAGGTGTCCCGGCCCACCCGTTTTTTTGGCTCCCTGGGCAATAGCGGGTAAAAGATGAATCACTACAGGTCGTTGTGCCGCGCGATCCGGTATTCCCGGTTCGTGCGCGGGTTGGGAGATACGATTAGGTTACTATGTAAAGGTCCCGGCCTTGCCCACGGGGCATACGCTACTACCCAATGACATCTTAAAGACTACCTACAACGACACCGCCACCAATGACGTCCTACAGCTCCTTCGCACGAACTGGAGTACCAGATCGCGCGGCACGTCCATTCTCGAATAAGTCCTCCCCAATTACTGCCCATGAATCCCAAAGAGGCCCGAAGACTTGCTTGAGAAGTCTGCGGGCCCTACTGCGATATAAGGGTGGTCGTGTCAGGGGGTCGGTGTGTTGCCGAATCTTGCCAGGCCCAGCAGGGTCAGGAGCGCCAGCCCACTTACCAGCAGGTCGCCGGCAACGTTTCGACGTGCGGCTCCCTCCATAATGCAGCCCCGCACCGTTGTAGGAGTGCCGCCCCCGGTTCCCGCCGTCGTATAGGCGCTGCGCCCGGCACTGGGCGGGGTGGCATCCACGAGGAATCCTCCGATCTGGTCGAAGAAATCGCGGAAGGAGGAATATTGATCCAGGCGGGCAGCGGCGCTTGAGCACGACTGAAAATTCCCGTTGCTTAACATACCGAAGATCCGAAAGTTGGTTGCGCTGAAGAGGGAGGGTGAGCCCGACGAGCCCCCTTCTGTGATGCCCTCCGTCCAGGATAGGGTAGTTTGATTCTCGCCAAAGCTGGAGTTGACCCCCGTGCGGGTGACCGTGCCGATACTCTCTTTCATGGGATCGCCACTCGGGTGGTGGAGGCAGACCACCGCCTCACCGGCCGTGGGGGTGCGCGTATCCCACCCGAGATAGGCCCGTCCCCGGGTGCCCACGGGTACGGCGGCGAGCTGAAGCAACATGCCGTCAATCGTGGCGCTGTTTCCCAGGAAGGCCGCACCTGTGCTGCGGGGGAGCGTGTTGAGAATTGCAGTAGAAGGCTCTCCCCCATCACAGCCGCTGGCGCGAAAATCCCAAATGACTTCCAGGGCCGAGGCAAAAATGGTGCCGGGGAAATCCTGGAAACAGTGGTCTGCCGTGAGGAAATACGCCTCGAGGGCTTCCGTGGTCGCGTTGTTAATCAGGGCACCCGAGCAGAGGGCCGAGTTGCCACGATCGTCGGTGACGGAAAGGCGGCCGATGCCGGTAGAGATTTCCTGGAGCGACGTATCGGTAATGCAGTCGGCGGGTAAGGGGCAGGGCATGGAGCCCTTGGTGGTGGCCGGGGAGTCGTAGAAGTGGGAGAGGCCCAGCGCCGTGATGCGTGGGGTGTCTGCCGATTCAGATTTTACCCATAGGACGCACTCATCCCCGATCACCGTGGGGAGCCATCGGAAACCGGCGGCGGGGTCCGCATCGGCGGCGGTGAAGGGTCCAAATGGGCGCGTGCCCGTGGGATCGACAATCCAGAGGGACTCGTCACTCCGCAGGGTGCTCAAATCGACTTTGACACGGAGGGCCGTTGCATCGACCGACTGGATAGAAGCCTGCCAATGGTACGCGCTGTCACGCAGCACGGGCTCTTCGAAGAAGGGCTGGTCGGTCCAATCGAGGTCTATGCCCTTGGCCACCTGAAGGCTGGGCATGGTCTGCGATTTGCGCAATGTTTCCGCCTGTCCTGCGTAGGTATCCACCGTATAGCGGGGGAAGGGAGCCTGAAGTGCCTTGGACAGCGCGCTGGCAGGCATGGGGCCCGATGCGGTCATGGTGGCCTTGGCGGGCGGTGGCACGAACGTGTAGTCGGCAGATTCCGCCAGGGCGGCGAGCGGACCCGCTACCAGGATTAGTCCGAAAATCAGAAATCGCATGATGGCCTTCTTTCTAACAATAGGTGTGCCGCTTCTCGTCGCGAGGCAGGTTGTCGCGGAAAGGATACACCGCGTCCCCCCCGGGATAACGTAATCGCTGCTCGAAAATGGGACAACATTGCCCGGTTTTGTCTAAGGGAATGGTACCAGCAAATGCCAATTTCTGCTGGCGATCAGCCGACGTTGACACGGGTGAGTACGATGGTTTCATAGGCGCCTTGCTCGCCCCGTTCATAGAGGCAGCCCACGGAGCCGTCCGGCAATGGTGCCAAATCGGAGTAGGCACTGGGGCCTTCATAAAGGAGCCACGAGGTGGGCCAGGTCACGCCCCCATCCTGGCTGAGGCGCAGGGTCATAC
>JAUIMA010000127.1 GCA_030432675.1 Candidatus Hydrogenedentota bacterium
CTCTCGGTGAAGCGGACCTCCGATACGGAAATCCAACTCACCTACGATGGTGAACTCAGCGTTTCGGACTGGCGCGGTGAGACCGCAAAACGGCCCACGGGTTTTCGCGTCGTCACATCCGAGGGCTCACTGGGTGACAACGCCATCAGCGCGGTGCGTGTGGCGGGGAAGACGGTGGTGCTACAATTCGCGACGCCCCTTCCCGACCAGGCGCGATTTTTTTACGGCAGCGGCAATGATGGGCAGGACAAGCCCGTACTTCGGGTTGGGCAGACGGGGCAGCCTGTGCCGATGGTGTTTGATGTGCCCGTTGACTGAGGGGACGGTATCGCAGCAGAGTTTCCGTTGTGTGTGGAGTGGGCCGTGAGAGCGAAAATGCTCATGGGGCTTGGCGTAGATGGCTTGGGCTGCGTTCCTGTCCCGGTGGAATGGCGACGGGACCGGGTGATCACACCGCCATCTCTCTTGTGTGACGTGGTTCAGGTTGCGTCGGCTACCGTGGCCCTTGGTCGTGACGTACTGCCGGTGCCGTCTACGCCTACAGTGCACCTTCGACCTTTCCCGTCTGGGGCGGGAGAGATCACAGTCCCTGTAGGCCCGTGACCTATTCTCCGTACAGCCCCATTGAATAAATGAGAGGCATTGGGAGTAAAGGTCTAGGGGCAATGGTGGAGTTCACCAACAGGCATATAGAAAGGGGAGACCGATGGGACATGCGACCTACCGATACCGCACACATCTGGCGCTGGGAAGTCGTATACTGCCGATCTGTAGCGGCGGTGTGGCATTTCTGCTTCTGATTGGGACGTTCATACTGGTTCCACCAGCGACGTCCAGCCTATATCTGTTTTCCAGCCTTTTCGCGCTGTACATCGTGATTTTTGGGGCGGTCGTGACTAATCTATATGGTCACTTGGCAGGAATGACGGTGTCTATCGCAGAGGATACGGTGGATTATGCAACGCTTTCTGGGCGGTGGCAGATTAATCTGGACGAAATAGTTCGTGTCCGATTTCCCACGATTACCTATGTCGGAGGTTGGATCACCCTTGTGGCTCCCGAAAAGACAATTCGTATATCGCCTGCGCTTGAAGATGTGAGCGGATTTTTGTTTGCGCTCAAGGCGTCGCTGGATGCTCAGGGGCTATCTGATCGATACGACCGGAAGTCATTCTTTCGATTTCTAAAGACCGCTACGCTAGCCTCTCAGGGGTGGGATCGTATGGCGCGATACCTTAGGCGATTCGTATTTGTAAGTCTGATTGGCTGCGTTCTTAGCCTGGTATGGGTCGTTTCGCTTGGTCTCGATGTGCCGTGGGTACTGGCCTTGTTCGGGCCGATGATATTGTTTCAGGCGTGTTATATGGGGGCCGAATTGGAGCTTAGCCTCCGGTTTTCCAAGGCAACGGACGTGGCACTCCTGTATTGTCCGCCGCCAGATCACGACGCGGAGGATGGCGTATACCGAGAGACGACTTGGTTCGGGGGGGTGCTCTACGTTGGTGGGTTGGTGGCGGCTGTCTTTTTCTGAACGTGTTACCTCTTGGGTTGCTTGGTAAGTGGGAGCGTTTCTGGTAAGCCTGCGACCATGAAGCAAGTGTGCCCAGTCTAGTTTGTTTCGGCTTCCTTAGCCCGTAGTCGTGACGTACTGCCGGGACAGTCCCATTCCCGCTTGGGGCGGGAGAGATGACAGTCCCTTGGTTACAAAAGAGATGACCGTCCCGCGGGTGCGTGGAATATGGGAGGGCAGCGTGGCACAATGGGGGACTCTTGAAAACTGCACGTCGTGGTTTCGTTACGTTACAAGGAATGTCCCCATGCGCTTTTTCTGCCTGCGCGGCATGGCTGTTGTCGCCGTATTGCTCTTGACCTCCCTTACCGCTTCCGCCGCACCCCGCATCCTCTCTGTGGAAAAAATCTGGGACCAGGGCGAACACAATGCCTTTACCGATATTGTGCGCTGGAAGGGCTATTGGTATTGCACCTTTCGCGAAGCGGATAACCATGTGGGCACGGACGGGAACATTCGCATTATCCGTTCGACGGATGGCGCGAACTGGGAGTCCTGCGGCTTTCTTACGGAAGCGGGCATCGACTTGCGCGATCCGAAGCTGAGTATGACGCCGGACAATCGCCTCATGGTGAACATGGGTGGCTCGGTGTATGAGGGGGATGAATTGTTGGGCCGTCGTCCCCGGGTTTCTTTTTCCTCTGACGGCACGACCTTCACGGCACCGAAGAAAATATGTGCCGAGGGGGATTGGCTCTGGCGGGTTACGTGGCATGACGGCCAGGCGTGGGGTGTTTCCTACGACAACCGCATCGGCAAAGAGGACGAGTGGCACCTCCGTCTCTATGTGAGTGACGATGGCGAGAACTACAAGATTCGCACCCTCCTTGACGTGACGGGACGCCCCAACGAAACCACGCTCCGTTTTCTGCCCAATGGCACCATGATGGCCCTCGTGCGCCGTGAAGCGGAGAATAAAATGGCGTGGATAGGCACGAGTCCGGCCCCCTATGTGGATTGGACGTGGAATGAAACGGGCCTTCAGACGGGCGGTCCCAATTTTACCCAGGCGGAAGATGGCACCCTGTGGGCGGGCCACCGCTTTTATCCCGGCGGGGCGAAGACCGTCCTTTCGAAGATGACGGCCACCTCGCTGGAAAAGGTATTGGAATTCCCCAGTGGTGGCGACACGAGCTATCCCGGATTCGCTTGGCACGAAGGCCAGCTCTGGATGACCTACTACGCTTCCCACGAAGGGAAGACCTCGATTTATCTGGCGAAGATTGCGCTGGACTGAGGGGTGATTCATCGTTTGGGTAAGAGGTGCCTAAATATCACTGAAGGGGGTGCCACCCTTACAGACGCGAGGTACGAGCGGCTTTACGGGTGCGGGGCCTACACCCGTAAGCTCCCCCGCTTCGCTCCTCCGCGTAAGGGTGGCACCCTTAAGGTTCATGGTGAATTGTCTATAGGATAGAACTGCAGTAAGGACTACTATGCTCCGGAGTTTGCACAGATGTACGCTGATTGTCCTTGGCGGACTCTTCACCTTGTCCGCCCTGGCGGCACCTCCCGGCAGTTGGCCCGAGCCGCGACAGAACGCCCAACTCACGGGCTCCCAACCCATGGCCGGTGCCATGGCGGAAGCGCCCCAGGTCGTGGCACGCTATGATTTGGGGCGGGGGACGGCGACGCCTACGGTGACAAAAATTGACAACGAGAATGTTGCCCTGTGCCTCGTGGCCGGGGCGCTTTTTTGTTACAACCAGGATGGCACCACCCGCTGGTCTTCCCACCCCGCTGGTCTGAACTACGAGACCATGGTGCGCCTCGGCGATCTGGACGGCGATGGAAAGCAGGAGATTCTCCTGCAGGCCGGACGGCCCACCATGCCCTATGCGGCGGCCGTGTTGGTTGACCTTGAGACCGGGGCACTCCGCTGGCGCTACGACGTGGAGCCCATGTCCTACGGGTGGTATCTCTATGCAGGCAGCTATCTACCCGGACGGAGTGACCAGCAGATTTTCGTGGTGATGATGGGCTATCCCCCGGACCCGAAGAATGGCTACTGCACCTTGTTTGCCTTTGATGACGCCGGTGCACCACAGGCCCAATGGCGTTACGACTTTCACGAGTACACCTGTTTTCCCACCTTCCACCAGACGGATCTGGATGGGGATGCCGTGGAGGAATTGGTGATTCAGACCCACAGCCGGGCCTGGTTCCTGGATGCAGTGACGGGGGCGATGAAGCACTTCGCGAAATGGGATACGAGTCCGGCCAACGTGCGGAGTTACGGCTACACCCGATTCGTGGATTTAAACGGCGATGGGCGGGAAGACTTCTTGTGCATCGCAAACTTTTCGCAGCACCACGAAGTCTTGCTCAATCACAACGGTGTGATGGAAGAAGCGTGGCACCAGGGGTGGGCGGAGAGCGTGACCACCGGTAAGGTGGTAACGACCTGGCCCGAGCCCCCCTATGCCGATGTGGATGGCGATGGTGATCTCGAAGTTATCGTGTCCATGTACAACAGCGAAGACGAGAATGCCTGGTTGACCCGCGTCTATGACGCGGTGGATGGCACGCTGCAATACCGCTTTCCCGGCGTTATTGCCACCCAGACCGGCGATGTCGAAAACGACGGGGTCATGGAGATCCTCGCGAACCGCTCCGCCGACCCCACCCAGTCGGCCACGGAAGGGGCTGTGCTGCTGGCCGTGACCGATGGGCAGCTTTCGCCACGGTGGGAAGACCCGCGGGCGATTGCGCAGAAGACCGGGATGGAGGTGATCGAGGGGGATAAGGTACTGCGAGAACTGCGGAGCATGGAAAAGCCCCCCCATGATGTGGTGCCCGTCCCGGTCTTGCCGACGCCACCCGCCGAGCCGGGGCCTGACTTCAGCGCCCTTCCGGCCCAGGTGGGTCCGAAAATGCCCGCCTTACTGGCAGGGGACATCACGGCCGACGGGAAACAGGAATTGCTCTTCTACCAGGGCACTACCGTAACCGTGCTTCAGCTATCGGGTGCTACGCTGACCGTGCTGGACACCTATCGCTCCACGAGCTTGCCAACCCTGGCCGATTTTGACGGGGATGGGGTCCTTGACCTGGCCCTCACGAAGATTACCCCCACGTCCCTGCCCCTTGTTAGGGTGATCACCCCCAGCCAGAACAACCGCGTCGTGTGGGAGACCCGCTTCCCCACGGTTGACCGCAGCGGCTTGCCCCAACCGCGTAAAGCCTACACCCGGTCCATCCACCTGACCGGCAAGGCAACGCCCGATCTCTATGTCTGGGCGGGTACGCCCGTGGTGCGGAGTGTAGGGCTGGACGGGCTTACGGGGGCCATTCTGTGGGAAAAAGGAGAAGTGGGCAACGAGCGATATTGGGGGCCCAGCGTGAATTATGCCGCCGCCTGGGATTATAATGGGGACGGTAATGAGGATTTGGTCTTCACCAATCCCGATTACTACTGCGTGGCCGATGGCCCTACGGGGGAATTGCTCCGTGGGCCTGATTTTCCGCCCACTATCTTTAATCAGGCGAGCCAGGGGCTCTACACCTTTCCCGCTGTGCTCGAAGGCCCGACCGGGTCGCCTGATGTATGTCTCGTGGGTGGCCACTATTTCCAGGGTGGTATGTCGATTTCGGCAGCGCCCTATTGGCATGTTATCCCGGCACCGGGCGAGAATCGCGCGGGACATGAGGCCTTCCTAACGGCGCCGGAAGGCGGCTGGTGGATGGGTTTTGGACGGCAAAACGGCCGCTTTGCGTGGGTTGATGCCCGCAATGGGGGCTTGCGCTGGGAATTCGATGTGCAGGCCACCTGCTCCGACGTGGTTTCCGGTGATGTGGACGGCGATGGCCAACAAGAGTTCGTTTTCGGAACGAGTCACGGCGAAGTGGTGGCCCTCGGTGACCACGAGGGGACACCCCGGGTACGCTGGCGGTTGCAGACCGGCCAGGCCATGGGAAGTCCGATATTGGCGGATTTCGATGGCGATGGTGCCGTTGAACTGGCCGTGCCTCAGACGGATGGATGGGTGACCGTTTTCGACGCTCCCCATTAGCGGCGATGCCGTGTCGGGTGTAACGAAACGAATCCGCGAATGTACTGTAAGCTCGGAGTCGTTTATCCTGAGAGGAATTCCTGTTGCAACCCGCTATATCTGTCATACTCCCCGCCTACAACGAAGAGGCCTACCTTCCCGAAGCCATCGGTGCGATTCACCGTGCGCAGGAAAAGTTGGGCCTGCCCGTCGAAGTGGTGGTGGGGGATAATATGAGTACCGATAAGACCGCCGAAGTGGCCCGAGGCCTGGGTGCGGTTGTGGTACCCGTGGAAAAGCGAAGCATCTCAGCCGTTCGAAACACCGCAGCGCGGGCGGCCACAGGGCGCTACATTGCGTTTTGCGACTCCGACAACCGCATGTCGGAGGATATGTTGATTGCTATCTATCGCGAGATGGAAACGGGGGCCTATATCGGCGGTGGAGTGGTCAATGCCCGCTACGATCGGGATTCCTGGGGCCTCTTCTTTACCCATACCCTGTTGATTAAGACTTCGCTGCTATTCTCCCGGGTCTCCATGTTTTTGTTCTACACGACCCCCGAAGCCTACGAAGCCATTGGTGGCTTCAACGAAGATTTCCTGGCGACGGAAGATATGGATTTTGCCCAACGCCTCCGTCGCTACGGCAAGACCAGTGGAAAACGTTATTGCAGTATCCGTGATGCCCATGTCATTCTATCCTCACGGAAGTTTGACGAGTACGGTGACTGGGCCATCTTCACCCGGCCGATTACCTTTCTTCGTGCCTGCCTGCGTGACCCCAAGGCGGTGCACGAGCTCTGGTACAAACCCCGTCGCAGCACCGGGTCCAATGAAGCAACCCCGTCCGAGAGCCCTGTAGGAGACAAGACCGGCTGATGAGCGCCTACGGTATCGTAAATACGATCTTCCGCGTAAGCACCCGCATCTTTCTGCCTGATCTGGCCCGCCAGATGGAGGCAGAGGGTACGTTTCAGCTCGACGCTAACCCCGTGGGTGCCCTGGAAGAAGCGGACTACGTGCGCGTGGAAGATAATGGCGCCGACACGACCGTGTTTGTTTTTGCCGGTCTCGATGTATTGTATGCCGGCATGGCGCGCTTTGAGTTTCAAAAGGTCTTGCGGGCCATTGGGGTAGAAGCCAATTTCGTGTATCTGCGCGATTGCCAGCGTTCCGGATTCTTCGTGCGCCCCGATGGTGAACCCGGGGGGAGCGCGTTCTACGAAGAAGTAATTAACCGTATCAAAGGCGAGCTGGGGTCCCGCCACCATATCGCGCTGGGCTCTTCCATAGGGGGTACATCGGCTATTTACTTTGGCGTCCAATGCGGATTCGAACATATCGTCACCTTCGGTGCCCCCTTTGAATTTGATGTCTACACCCGTCCCCGCCGTGTTTTTCGCTCGGTCTTTGATATCAAAAAGATTTTCACCGAGCCCATGGGTTATCTGGAGATTCTCCTGGTGACCGTGACCGCCGGGTGGGCGGTACGCCAGATTCTGCGTCGTGCCGACTTCGATGAGTTTCCCGACTTTGTGGGCCTCTATCGTGCCGCATCGCCCCGCCCCGCGATTTCGGCCTTCTATGGTGCCACGGCCTGGCCCGATGTGGAGCAGGCCCAATACCTCGCTGAATTTCCGGAAGTGCACCTGCGTCCCGTGCCCACCGGACGGCACAATTCACCCGCCTTTATGAAAAAGCGCGGCACCTTTGCCCCCAGTATCGCCGAGGAAATTCAGCGCTATATGGAGGTGCCCGCCCCGATTCAGGAGCCCGCACCCGACGCGCCCCGGCCTTCAATCGCCTGAGCAAAACGCACCAGCTGTTGCTCCAGCCAATACGCCGTTTTCCAGGGCCAGCGCCCGGCCACAAAGCCCACATGCCCTCCCCGTTGCGTCCATTGGGGATAGAGGTAGGGCGACGCGGCGGCGATGTCCCGTGGGATGGTCTCCGGGGGATTGAAGGGGTCGTCTTCCGACGTGATCAGCAGGGTGGGCACCCGGATTGCCGCCAGAAACTGCGCGCAACCGACCCGCTTCCAATAGTCCATAGCATCCTCAAAGCCGTGTAGCCGGGCGGTCACGTCGGTGTCGAAGTCGCGAAAGCTTGTGCATCGACGGACCCGGTCCACCTCAATACATCCGGGAAACTGA
The DNA here is from genome assembly GCA_030432675.1 of Candidatus Hydrogenedentota bacterium. Lineage (GTDB taxonomy): Bacteria > Hydrogenedentota > Hydrogenedentia > Hydrogenedentales > JAEUWI01 > JAEUWI01. The sequence goes on from JAUIMA010000127.1 coordinate 7,718, forward strand.
CGTTCCTTTTCCAGCGCCTTGGGTACCAGCGTCTTGAGGAATTTCTTCACGTAGAGCCCATACAGGGCCTTTTCCAGGGTGTCGATGGCGATGTCAGGCCGGAACGGGGGAGAGATGGCCGCCGCCGATGCCACGATGGAAGGGACGCCCTCTCCCTGTTCGCCCAGCCATTTACACAGCACATTGGCCCCCAGTGACACCCCCACCAGATGGAGTCGCGACACGTCGTGGCGGGCGGGCAGTTGGGAGACGACCCAATCGAGGTCGGTGGTTTCCCCCATGTGATAAATGCGGTCGGCCTGGTTGATCGCACCATCACAGGAGCGGAATATCAGGGTGGCCACATTCCAACCGAGGCGGTGGAAGGCGTGGTTGAAGGCCGTGATGTAGAAGGAATTTATCGTACCCTCGAGACCATGGAGGAGGAGGACCCACGGTTTGTGGCTATCGCCCCGATGGAGGTAAAGACTCAGTGCATCGCCGTCGGGGGTTGGCCACGTCTCCCGTTCATAGGCAACGGGGGACTGCTTGCGGAAGAAGGGGCCCCAGACCGTCTGGAGGTGTTGGTTGCGCAGCCACCAGGCGGGGCGGAAGGGATGCTGCTCCAATAAGGCGCGAAGGTCATCGCGGCGGGACGTTCGGTCAGTTTCGATGGTGGTCGGCGTCATGTGGGGGACTCCGGAAAAAACGGTCACATGGTAGGCGGGATACTGCCCGTACCTCGTTGCAGGGCATGATACGGTATTGAGCCCGTCTCCGGCACCTTGATACACTCAAGCACCGTGATTTTAATTGGAGAAAGACTATGGAATTCAAGACAGCAGACCTGTGTGATCACTTTTCCGACACCGTGCAAATCGGGGAAGAGCCCTTTGGCGACTTTGGTGGCCGCGCGCCCTTTCGTGGGGTCATCGAAACGATTAAGGCCTTCGAAGATAACAGTCTCGTGCGCGAAGCGGTGGGCGAACCGGGTGACGGCAAAGTCCTCGTGGTCGATGGGGGTGGCTCCATGCGTCGGGCCATGTTGGGCGATATGCTCGCGGCCAAGGCCGTGAAAAACGGCTGGTCGGGTATCCTGATTAATGGGTGTATCCGCGACTCCGCCGATATCGGGGAAATGGACCTGGGTGTAAAAGCCCTGGGAACCCACCCCTGCAAAACCGAGAAGCGCGGCCTGGGTGACCGGAATGTGACCGTCCGTTTTGCGGGCGTCACCTTTGAGCCGGGTCACTATCTCTACGCCGATGAAGACGGCTTCATCGTCTCCGAGGCACCCCTTGAAATGCCGGACGCCTGATGCTGGCCTGGACCCCCAAGTTTCCCCGGTCCGCCCTGCCCCTGGGCTACTGGCGACTGCTCAAAGCGCGGCACCAGTATTTTGACCGGGTGGGGATGACCCTGGGTCCGTATGGGGTGCCCAAATTCACCCACCGGGCCGGTAGCCAGCAGCGCCTGGCCCTCATGCGGAATAAGCAGAAAGATCGGCGCTGTTTCATCATCGCCAATGGCCCCAGTCTTCAGCAGCTCGACATGACGAAGCTGCGCCGTGAAGTGACCTTGGGCTGTAACGGGATTTATTCGGCCTTTCCCGACTGGGGTTTTCATACCTCGTACCTGCTCTACGAAGACATCGAACAACTGGAGCTCCGTCGGCACGACGTCGGCCAGGTCAAGGGCCCCATCAAGCTGGCGGCCCTCTATAACGCCTATGCCTTCAAGGCGGATCGCCAGACCATTTTTTTCAACGCACCACGCATGCGGGGACAGCGCTACTACTGGGAGGAATTGTATCCCCAATTTTCCCGGGACTTCGCCAGCGTGGTCCATCTGGGCAGCACGGTGACCTACATCATGCTCCAGCTCGCCTATCACCTCGGGTGCAACCCCGTGTATATCGTGGGCCTCGATCATGACTACGGGGAGTTGCCCAAGCTATTCCCGCCGGGGAAGATTACCATCACCGAAGAGAATATCGACCAGGTGCGGGGGTTGCACTTCAGCGATACCTACTACCAGGTGGGGGACCAGATAGGCGTGCCCGATGTGGCCCGTCAGGAAGCGGCCTATACCCTGGCCCGAGAAGCCTTCGAAGCCGATGGACGGCAGGTTTTCAATGCCAGCGCCCACACGGCGCTCGATGCCTTCGAGCGGTGTGACTTTGACGGGTTGTTTGACTGAGGGTGCCCCCCCGGTTAGGACTTTTTTGTGGTCCATTCACGTCGGCACAATCAAGGGATCTCCCGTGCCACGCGATGGCGAGTGCAACGAGGTTTCGTGTGCATGGAGGGAGGGGGTTTACGCGCTATCATGAAGCATTGCGCTCGGGCGTCCCTCCAACGTCGCTCGGGTGTGCGGACGCCCGCGATGGGTCATCTGCGATGGCCCCCCGCTGCGTTGCTCCACGCACACGAAAACTCGCAGGGCTCGTCATCGCGTGGCACGAAAGATATGCCCTGATTGAGGGGGGAGTGCAGGTTCATGCTCAACGACACCCACAAGCTGCCCCCGCTTCGCTCCTCTGCTTGAGGGTGGCACCCCGAGGTATACCCCATGCCACCCCGTGAAACTTCTGCTACCAGGAGACAGTCCAACAGCAAGTCAGTCCCAAACCAACCGAGAGGGTTCCTCTATGCGTGTCCGAGCCGTTTGCTTGCTTCCTGTCGTGCTGCTTTCCCTGCTGGCCTTCCCGGTCACTGCCGAGGGCGTCTTCAAGGTGGGCTTTGCCAAGGCGGACATTACGCCCACAGCCCCCATGCCCATGTGGGGCTACGGCGCACGGCATGACGCCCTTTCCCAGGGCGTGCGCGATCCCCTTTACGCCAAGGCCGTCGTCATTGAGGCGGGAGACAAAAAACTGGCCCTCGTGGGACTCGATCTGGGCCGTTCGCCCGAGGCCGACATGATGGGCCGTATCCGTGCGGCGGTAAAAGTAGGGTCTTCCATCGATTTCATTATGCTTTCCGGATCCCATACCCACCACGGGCCCGTGATTGAGTTGCGCGACGAAGAGGGCATGGGGAAGGGGAAATTCGACGCTGCGGTGGCCTATGTGGCGACCCTGGAGCAAAAGCTCATTGACGTCATCAACGAAGCGGCGGCGGCCACCCAGGATGCCCGTATTGGGTGGGGCTCGGCCGATGTGGATATGAACCGTAACCGCCATAAGAAGTTTGAACCCAAACCCACCGACCCGGAATTGAGTGTCATCCGTTTTGACGATCTCGACGGAAAGATCATCGCCCTCATGACCAACTACTCCGCCCACCCCACCATGTTTCCCGGGGAAGACCTGCGTTTTTCCGCCGAGTGGCCGGGCGAAATGATGAGCCACGTGGAAAAGGAGCTGGGGACCAACGTGGGATTCCTCCAGGGCTCGGCGGGCGATCTCTCCTGCAAGCCCACGGAGACGACCAACACGATTGATACCTTCGGTCCCGCACTCGGCGATGAAGTTATCAAGATCGCCAAGGCCATCGAGACGACCGTACCCGAGAAGCCGTCGATTCAGGGCAAGGACCAGGATTTCACCTACGACACCCGCATCCCCGTGGACAATCCCATCGTTAAAAAACTCCTTGCCGATGCCTTCTTTCCAGAGTTCGGTGCCGCCGCCTTTATGTCCATGAAGGGCGACAAGATTACGCCCCATCTCACCACCATCCTCATCAACAACGAGCTGGCCCTGGTGGGGGGATCGGGGGAGTACTTTTGCGATCACGCCAAACGGCTGAAAGAGCGGGCCTGGGATATGAAGGCCATCTTCGTCGGCTATTGCAACGGACACCATATGTATTTTCCCACGATTGAAGGGGCGTCCGTGGGCGGCTATGGTGCCGACGCCACGGTAAGCTGGGTGCCCCTCGGTGCGGGGGAGGAAATCATCAACACGGCCCTGATTAACCTCTACACCATGCAGGGAAAGTACAAGCTGCCGCTATAGCGCTGAAACCTGAGACGATTACCACGGATTTGTGGGAAAGACAGGGCGGGTGTGCCCGTGCGACGTCGTTGCCCCTTAATTTGGTAGACTTCCCGTTGGACAATATGACCATTTCCAGGAATCAGTGGATATTTCAACGAGGGAGCTTCGACAATGCGGAATGGGAAGAGCGCACTGGGCGCGATGATGTGGGGTTGGGTGGTAGCCACGATGTGCGCTCCCGCCATGGCGGGCGCACCCGAATATAGCGTCACCGTTGAAACGCCTCTTAATGCGGTGGAGGGCAAGTATTGGATGCAGGTCCGTGGCGGTGCCATTCCCCAACCCGGTGATGCGCCGCCCCTGGCCGTCGTCATAATGCAGCTCACCGACAGCGTGGGTACCCATATGTACCACGGCCTCACTTCCTTCCGGACGTCTGACTTGGGCAAGACGTGGTCGGAGCCCGTGGCCCATGAAACACTGGAACGCATTCATCACGACAATGGCCTTATTGAAGTGCCCGTCGACGCGACGCTCACCTATCACCCCAATAGTGGCAAGCTCCTTATGACGGGTGCGACCTTCTGGCTGGACCCGAAACTCAAGACAGACGTACCCAAGGGTCCGAGCGATACGGCCTACGCAGTGTACGACCCGGAGCAGGATACGTGGACGCGCTGGGCCAAGTTGAAGATGCCCGAAGGGCCCAAATTCCGCTATGCCCGTGCGGGCTGCACCCAACCGGTTGTCGAGCCCAACGGAGACATCCTCCTGCCCATCTACTTTGGTGAACACAACAACAGTATTCATTACTTCACCGTGGTACGCTGCCGCTTCGAAGGGGACACACTGACCTATGTGGAGCATGGCGACGAACTCAAGGTCGATTTTGGACGGGGATTCAGCGAGCCTTCTATGGTGCACTATAAGGGTCGCTATTACATGACCCTGCGGAATGACAAGCGGGGCTATGTCACCGTGTCGGATGACGGCCTCCATTTTCCCGTGCCTGCGGCGTGGGAGTTTACCGACGGCGAGCCGCTGGGTAACTACAACACCCAGCAACACTGGGTGGCCCATTCCGAAGGGCTTTTCCTGGCCTATAACCGCCGTGG
>JAUIMA010000128.1 GCA_030432675.1 Candidatus Hydrogenedentota bacterium
GCGCAATTGGTATAGCCCAGCGTTTCATTCATTACCGCCTGATAGGAATAGTCCAGACCCAAACCGCCATAGGCCTCGGGTTTCGTGATGCCGAGGAGGCCCAGGTTGCCCATCTTTTTGAAGACTTCATGGGCGGGGAAAATACCGTCGCGCTCCCATTCATCGACGTAGGGGTTGAGTTCGGCTTCCACAAATTTGCGGATGGTATCCCGTAGTTGCTCATGTTCCTGACTCAGTTCCATGGCAGGTGTGCTCCTGATTGCGGTTACATGCGTCCCACACCAAAGGTGTTGGGGTGGAGATTTCGTTGACGTGCTTCCCGGCAGGTGGCCAGGCAAAAGGCCAGCACCCGGCGGCTGTCCCTCGGGTCGATAATGCCGTCATCCCAGACACGGGCGGTGGCGTAGAGTGCCTTGCCTTCCGTGTCGTACTGGTCAATAATCTGTTGCTCCATCATCTTGATGGCGTCGTAGTTGGGTTCATCGCCCGATGCGTTGGCGGTCGCTTCCACCACGTTGGACATGGTCTTGGCGGCCTGCACGCCCCCCATGACGGAGAGTTGGTTGTTGGGCCAAGCGAAAATGAATTGGGGGTTAAAGCCCCGACCACACATGCCATAATTACCGGCACCGAAGGAGGCCCCGATATGGAGGGTGATACGGGGCACCGTCGCGTTGGTCACCGCCTGAATCATCTTGGAGCCGTGTTTGATGATGCCGCCCCGCTCGGCCTCCGTGCCCACCAGGTAGCCCGTCGTATTCTGGAGAAAGATCAGCGGCGTGTCGGACTGACAACAGAGCTGGATAAACTGGGTGGCCTTCGTCGCGCCATCCCGGTCGATGGGGCCATTGTTGGCCAGGATACCCACCGGGTGGCCGTCGAGGGTCCCATGGACCGTGACCGTGTGGGGGCCATAGGCGGCCTTGAAATCGAGGAAGTCGGAGTCGTCCACCAGGCGGGCGATAACCTCCCGTGCTTCATAGGGCGTTTCATAATGGGGAGGCACACAGCCCAACAGCGTTTCGGCATCGTAACGGGGGGGCTTAATGGGGGCATGGGGCTCATGAAGTGCGCCCCGCTCCCACGGAAGTTTTGAAAGTATTTCACGGCAAATGCGGATGCCATCGGCATCATCTTCCGCCATGTATTCGGCGGTGCCCGGAACCTGATAGTGCATTTCGGCACCGCCCAGTTCCTCATCGGTCGCGATCTCCCCCGTGGCGGCCTTTAAGAGGGGCGGGCCCGCCAGGAATATCTTGGAACGCCCCCGCACCACCACCAGGTAATCGCAGAGTCCCGATTGATAGGCCCCGCCCGCCGTCGAGGAGCCGTGGGTAATCCCTACCACGGGAATGCCCGCAGCAGAGAGGCGGGCCAGATTGGCGAAGGTTCGTCCGCCCTCAATAAATAGTTCGGATTGGCGAAAGAGGTTGGCGCCAGCGCTCTCGATGAGTTGCACATAGGGAAGCTTGTTTTCCAGGGCGATCTCCTGGAGCCGAATGACTTTTTGCACTCCCATGGGCGTCACCGCACCGCCCTGAATGCCCGAATCGTTGACCACCACCACGCAGCGAATCCCCGAGATAAATCCCATGCCGCCAATGACGCCCCCACCGGAAATCTTTCGCTCTCCGTCGTCGTCGTGCATCTGATAGCCGCACAGTGTGGAGAGGGCCAGGAAAGGGGCCGCCCGGTCGAGCAGGAGGTCCAGACGCTCCCGGGGCAGGAGCTGACCGCGCTTACGAAACTTGGGCAGGCTGCGCGCGGAGTTGTCCGCAATACGCTGTTCCAACGCACGGAACTCACCCAGCAACGACAAGTGCGCCGCGCGGTTGTCCGCAATGCCGGGCGCGTCGGGGGCTATTCGCGAGGAATAGGGCGGCATGCTCTCGCAGTCCTTTCGGTTCGTACTACGCTGACGGGAAACCTTCTGCTAAACGCTCGTTCGTAAGACGGGTGAAAAAAACAGCGCGATGACTTCGTCGACCCGTTGGTCGTAATCGTAGTGTTCGGGGTCGCTCCGCGCGAGGGTCATGAGGGTATTGGCCGTGCTGTCCAGTAAGGCGGCCATGAGCGCAGGGTCACCGTCCACAAAGGAGCCATCCTGGATGCCCGCAGTAAAGAGCGCTTCAATATGGCCCATAAAGCGGCGGTAAATGGAGCCGATACCGTCTTTCGGGATTTCGCCTCCCTGGGGAGAGTGGCGTAATTGCCACTCCATCTCCAGCATGCGGCACCCCTCCGGCATTTCCCGCAAGATGGCCCCTTTGGCCCGCACATATTGGACCAGCTTTTCATAGGGCGTTTTCCCCTGGTCCATGGCGGCATCAAAGAGGGAGCCTGCCTGCTTGGCGACGTCGATGGAGACCTGGCGGTAGAGGGCTTCCTTGCCATCAAAAAGGGAATAAAGCGTGCTCACCGCAAAGTCGGCGCGGTCTGCGATCTCTTGGATGCCGGCCTGCTGGTATCCCTTTTCCGCAAAAACGACCCGGGCGGCCGCCAGGATTTCCTGCCGGTTGCGGAGTTTATTGCGGTCCCGCCGGGTAAGTGGTGTAGACGTGGTGTTCATGAAATCATAATAGGCATTCCGAATTTGAAATGTCAATTAGTAATTGCGCATACTGATTCTGCGCTAAGGAAGGTTTCGGACCAGAGAGGCGAAGGCTACATGTCGGACGAAGAGACAGAGACCCACGTTTTGGGTATGAGTGCGGCGGAAATACTTCAGTACCCGACGGCCTATCGGGACGACCTCTTGCGTGATCAGGTGGTCCTCATATCCGGTGGGGGTACGGGGATCGGTCAGGCCATCGCCCTGCTCTGTGGTCGCCTGGGCGCCCGCGTCGTAGTCTGCGGCCGCACCGAGCGCAAGCTGGAAAGCACCCGGACCCTACTGGAATCCATCGATGTGCCCTGTGATATCCACGCTATGACGATACGCGACCCTGCGCAGGTAGAGGCCCTCTTTGAAGCGGTCTGGAAAGCGCACGGCCGCCTGGACATGCTCGTGAACAATGCGGGCGGTCAGTTTCCCCAGGATGCCATAGACTTCAGCCCAAAGGGCTGGCATGCCGTCATCGAGACCAATCTTACAGGCACCTTCTATATGATGCAGGCCGCCGCCCGCCAATGGAAGCACCATGAGCAGCCCGGCAGCATCGTCAATATTATTGCCGCCTTTTGGCGGGGCATGCCCCAGATAGCCCACACCAGCGCGGCCCGGGCAGCGGTTTCTAACCTCGCCCTCAGCCTGGGAGTCGAGTGGGCACCTCACCAGATCCGCGTCAACTGTGTGGCTCCCGGCGCCATCGAGACCGCGGGCCTGAACGTCTATCCCGAAGAAGCACGGGTCGATTTTGACCGCCGCAATCCCATGCGCCGATTGGGCACGGTCACGGAGATCGCCGAAGCCGTGATATACCTCGGCGGGCCCACAGGGTCTTTCATCACCGGGGAGACCCTCACGGTCGATGGGGGACAGGGCATGTGGGGCGAATTATGGCCCATGCAGAAGCCCCCGTACTACGAGTGATGGCACCCCTTGTGGGGTGTGCTGCACCTAACCAGAGGGGGCCACGTGGTCCCAACCCGAGAGGAAATGTAGGATGGCCAGTCTAAAGGGAAAAACCATTTTCATTACCGGTGCCAGCCGCGGAATCGGTGAAGCCATTGCACTCCGTGCGGCACAGGATGGGGCCAACGTGGCCATTGCCGCCAAAACGGCCGAGCCCCACCCCAAATTGCCCGGCACCATTTACACGGCGGCCAAGGCCATGGAAGAGGCGGGCGGCAAGGCCCTGCCCCTGGTGGTCGATATTCGCTTTGAAGATCAGGTCGAGGCGGCCGTGCAGCAGACGGTGGAGACCTTCGGGGGTATCGATATCCTCATCAACAATGCCAGTGCCATCTCGCTTACCGGTACCCTTTCGACGCCCATGAAGCGATTCGATCTGATGCACGGGGTTAATGTGCGGGGCACCTTCCTCAGCTCCCAGAAGTGCCTCCCGGCCCTGCTCAAGGCCGAGAACCCCCATATCCTCAATCTCGCACCGCCCCTCAACATGGAACCCCGCTGGTTCGGTCCCCATGTAGCCTATACCATGGCGAAATATGGGATGAGCCAGTGTGTCCTCGGCATGGCCGAAGAGTTCAAAGACGAGGGCGTGGGCGTCAATGCCCTGTGGCCTAAAACCACCATTGCCACGGCCGCCGTAAAGAACCTGTTGGGGGGCGATGACCTCATCAATCAATCCCGCACCCCCGCCATCATGGCCGACGCCGCCCACGCCATCCTCACCCGGGAAGCAAAGACGTGCACGGGCAATTTCTTCATTGACGAGGAAGTGCTTCGCGCCGAGGGGGTCACCGATTTCTCAGGGTACTCCGTCGTGCCTGGTGCGGAGCTCATGCCCGACTTCTTCGTGTAGTCGGCGTCCAAGGTACCAGGGGCCTCCACGGCCATAGGGATGCGCGCGCAGGAAACGCGGTCCACATGACTCTTGTGATGGGGGTAGCGTTCTCTAGTGTCGATTACCGGACGCCTTGATGTACGAATTTCCGTTGAATACCCAGGGGTTACCACCCGCTCCATAGGTGACGGCGGCTTCAGGGTTTTTCCATGGGCAGATGGACCACGTAAAGTTGCCGGGAACCGCTGTCGGTCCAGCCCGAAACGAGGATAGCGTCGCTCTGACGATTCCAACGGGGTGCCGGGTCGATACGGAGCGCGCCCCGTTCAAGGCCGCCGCGACTGAAGTCGGGTGAGCGCAAATGATAGCCATCAGCAAGGCGGAGGAAGTCAAACTGGATACGGCCGCCGCCATGGGCACTGCCATTGACCAGCCAGGCCCCATCGGGCGACAGGGAAATATCCCCGCCTGGCTTGGGAAAGATCTCCGGAGAACCCAGGTGCCGCACGATGGCCTGGGTTCGGACATCGTAGACCACCTGTTTGTCGTCGAAGCGGCCGATGATTTCGGTGCCCTCGCCCCACTCGGGGTGGCCCCCGATAAATACGTCGTGCATCGTGAACCCAGAACCATCCCGCCCTATGGTGCAGGGGATGTTGATGGATAGTTCGCGGTTGCCCTTTCGACCGCGCAAATAGAAGTAGAGGGCGTCACTTGCCCGATTCCAAAGGGTGTGGTTTATATAGAGGCCGGCCTCATCAATGAGCGGCGCGATGGCATGGGCCTGTGCGCTCATGGCATGGAAGGACAGGATCAGTTCCTGCTTACCCGTTTCGACGTCGACCACAAAGAGGCCATCATCCCTGGGGGCACGTTCTGAGGGATTCCAGTCATAGGCCTCCGGGTAGCCGGTGACGGGCCGTTCCCGCGCCATCCGTCCATAGTTGATTGCCGCGAAGTAGCGTCCATCCGGCGAGACACCCCCGTTGCCCGTCGGGCGTGCTTCGTCCCGATACGTCCGGATACGTTTACCGGCCCCAATGTCGTAGAGCACGGTGAAGATATGATTCGTCTCGGGGTCCCGGTCGTTGAAGAAGAACTGGGTGTCGGGTGCCGCCGGATTCCAGTAGAACATGGTGCCCTGCTGAAAATTCCAGGCCCGGGTCGAATCTAGTGGACGTAGTTTGTTGTTGTCTTCCCTATCGATAAGGAGGATGCGAGCGGAGTCGTTCGCGGACGGCATGCGATCGTGAAAGTCGCTCTCCAGGCAGAGGATATAGCGGCTCGTGCCATTCCAGGGGATCGTTAGTGACTGGCCGATGTATCCGAAGAAGTGATGGGCCGGGCCCGTGGTGAGCTGCTCGACCTTGAGCTCTTGGCCCCGCGCACGGCTCCCGGTCAGAATGCTGGCGAGAAAGAGCATGGAAGCCAGGAATGATAGTCCACGAAACCTTGCTCGTCTTTTTCCGGTAACCTTCAAGACACGCGCCTCCTACTGGCTGGATGCTTACCCGATGAAAGCGCCCCGTGAAAACCTGTGCGGCGACGCTTATGTCCTTAGCCTACGGATACTTTGTGCCTATATACAAGGAGGGAGTGGTTGTGGAAGGGGCTACGCGTGCAGGGCGGCCACGAAGGCCTTCATCCAGGGGGCGCACTCCCGTTTGAAGCGGCAGCAATAGAGATTCTCAGTAATGACCAGGGGGGCTTCCACGTAGGTGGCCCCAGCCAGCTCCGCGTCCAAGCGGCACCGGGGAATGGTGGTGACATTCTTGCCGCGAATGACATCGGCCGCCGCGAGAATCTCGATGCCATGGCAGATGGAGGCCACGGGTTTCCCTTGCGCGAAAAAGTGCCGGACGATGTTCAGCAGGTCCGCATCATATCGTAAGAACTCAGGAGCCCGTCCGCCGGGTAAAACCAGGCCGATGTAGTCGGTTGGGTCTACTTCGCTGAAGGCAATGGTGGAGTCAATATCATAACCCGGTGTTTCGATGGTGACGTCCCAATCTGCCGCGTGGTGGTGTTGCACCATGTGGTAGGTGCGCACGGCGGGAGCGGCAATATCGACGTGAAAATCTTCGCTCAGGCGATAGAAGGGCACCATGGTATCGATCACTTCCGCGCCATCTCCCACCACGACCAGCACCTTCTTCATACCAGGTTCCTTTCTTGCGTCATCCCTTTCAGGAAACGCTCATACGCCCGTGTGCCCGAAACCACCTTCGCCACGGACCGTGTCATCCAAGGTGTCGACGGGCTCCCAATCGGCCTGTAAGACGGGCGCAATGACCATCTGCGCAATGCGGTCGCCCCGTTCGATGACGAAGTCTTCCTGACCATGATTGATCAGCAGGGCCTGAATTTCACCCCGGTAATCGGCGTCGATGGTGCCCGGGCTGTTGACCATGGATATGCCACAGCGAATGGCCAGGCCACTGCGGGGGCGAATCTGCGCCTCCGTGCCGGCAGGGAGGGCAATGCGAATACCCGTGGGGACCATGGCCCGGGCTCCCGGCGCTATCGTGAGCGGTTCGGTTACGGCCGCACGGAGGTCCATGCCTGCCGCCGCGTCGCTTTCGTAGGCGGGCAGAGGCAGGTCCTGTGCGTGGGGTTCCTGGGTGATGGCGACGGAAACATGCTTCACAGCGAAATGGCCTCCGGCATCGTTTGTGACTCGGGACCAAGGACCAGCAGGGCGCACTGGTCGGGCGTGAAGAGCTGCTGCGCACAGCCCTGCACTTCGTCGCGGGTCACGGCATCCACTTTCTCGATGATCTGGGCGATGGGAAGCAGCTGTCCATAGTTCAAAATGGACTTGGCCATGCGGGCCATGCGCGTGGAAGTGCTTTCCATGGCCATGAGCATGCCGCCCTTAATTTGCTCGCGGTTGAGGTCCAGTTCTTCTTCGGAGAGGCCCTCCTCGCGTAAGCGGCGTAACTCTTCAAAGGTCAGGTCGAGGGTCTTATTCAATTGCTCGGGGGCCACCGCAGCATAGATTCCCATCATGCCGGCCGTCAGATAGAAGGAGTTGAAGGCGTAGATGCTATAGGCCAACCCTTCGTCTTCGCGGATACGCATGAAGAGGCGCGACGTTGAACCGCCACCCAGCACATTGCCGGTCATGTCGTGGATAAATTTTTCATCCTTCGTAAGCGGAGGTCCGGGAAAAGCCATCGTAATGTGCGATTGCGCAATGTCCCGGTGCACCGCCTGGATGCCGCTCTGGAAGCGGGGTGCGGGGTAAGGTTCCGGAATGGTGCCGGAAGGAATTTCTTCAAAGGCTTCCCGCAACTGCGTTAAGACCGCCTCCGGGTCGATATTGCCCGCGATGGAGAAGACCATGTTTTCCGGCTTATACCACCGCTGATAAAAGGCCACCACCGCGTCATAGTCGAGGGCCGAGACCGATTCCACTGTGCCTGCAATGGAGCGGCCCAAGGCGTGATCAGGCCAGTGATGGGCGGCCAGGAGGTCGTGGACGAAGTCGTCGGGCGTGTCTTCCACCGATGTGATTTCTTCGAGGATAACGTTCCGCTCTTTTTCGAGGTCACAAAAAAGGGAGTTCTTAATCAGGTCCGCCAGAATCTCGATGCCGGTCGTGGTGTATTTGTCCAACACCTTCACATAGAGACAGGTGTGTTCCCGAGATGTAAAGGCGTTGAGTTGGCCGCCGCGGCTTTCAATGGCCTCCATGATCTGGTGCACGTTGCGGGTCTTGGTACCTTTGAAAAAGAGGTGCTCCAGAAAGTGGGCAATCCCGCTTTCCTCCTCCCGCTCATTGGCCGAGCCGGTCTTTATCCACACACCGGCACTCGCGGAGTGGAGATAGGGGAGGGGCTCGATACAGACCGTCATGCCGTTGGACAGCGTATGTATTTCAGCGGCCTCTTGGGTGTAGCTCATGTTGCTCAACAGAACAGCTTCCTTTTTCGTTGCACCCGTGACAACGGGCGCCTGTAAAAAAGGATGGCGCTCCCGATATGGAAGCGCCATCCTGGTCTTACTATCAGGGACTAACGACGGCCACCGCCGCCGCCGCCACGGCCACCACGATCGCCGCCACGGCCACCGCGACCGCCACGGTCTCCACCACGGCCGCGATCACCACCGCGTCCGCCACGGTCACCGCTGCTCTTGGCTTCGACTTCACTGGCGTCTACACGGCCGAGTTCAACGTCCGCCTGCACCTTCGAAAGGTTTACACGGCCCATCTTGTCGACTTCGATCACCTTGATGTCCACTTCGTCACCCACGTCTACCACGTCGGTCACTTCCGCCACACGGCCGGGAGCCAATTCGGAGATGTGAATCAGCCCTTCTTTGTTGCCGACAACCGTGCAGAAGGCACCGAAGTTCATGATACGGGTAATCGTGCCTTTGTACAGGGTGCCAACTTCGACTTCCGCCGTGATCTCTTTGATCAGCGCGATGGCCGCATCGGCACTGGCACCATCAACCGCCGCAACGCTGACGGTACCGTCATCTTCCACACCAATCTCAGAGCCGGTAGAGGCCTGGATTTCGCGGATGACTTTACCGCCCGGTCCGATGATGTCCCGGATTTTGTCGGGGTCGATTTTGATGGTGTAGATGCGCGGTGCATATTCGGAGAGCTCTTCGCGGGGCTTCTCGATGCAGGCAAGCATCTTACCCAGGATGTGCTCCCGACCCGCTTTCGCCTGCTCAAGGGCTTCGGCCATCGTCTGGCGGGAAAGACCCTTGATTTTCGTATCCATCTGGAATGCCGTGATACCGTTCTTCGTACCGCAGACCTTAAAGTCCAGGTCGCCGAGGTGATCTTCGTCGCCCAGGATGTCACTCAGGATGCGAATCTCGTCGCCTTCCTTGATCATGCCCATAGCGATACCGGCGACGGGGGCCTTGACCGGAACACCCGCGTCCATCATGGACAGGGTGCCACCACAAACCGTGGCCATCGAGCTGGAACCGTTACTCTCGGTTACTTCCGAAACGATTCGCACCGTGTAGGGGAAGTCTTTGAGGGTGCTGTCTTCCGCACGTTCCTCTTCGGAAACGAAGGGAATCATGTTCATGAGGGAGCGCTCGGCGAGCTTGCCGTGGCCAATTTCGCGACGGCCGGGTCCCATCATGCGACGGACTTCACCGACGGACCAGGGCGGGAAATTGTAGTGGAGGAAGAAGCGACGGAATTCATCGCCGGTCAGCTCGTCAAAACGCTGCTCGTCACGGGTGGTGCCGAGGGTCGTCGTAACGAGGGCCTGGGTTTCACCGCGGGTGAACAGCGCGGAACCGTGGGCACGGGGCAGTACGCCGACTTCCACGGTGATCTTGCGGATTTCGTCGAGGGCCCGACCGTCCATGCGCTTGTTGGTCTCGATGACCTGAATACGCATGACGTGCTTCTTAAGGTTGCCGAAGGCCGTCTTGATGTCTTCTTCCCGTTCGGCGAAGAGTTCTTCACCGTACTTGCGGGCGAGGGCTTCAAGCGCTTCGGTTTTGATGGCGTCAAAGGCTTCGTAGCGCTGGGCCTTCTCGGAGATGGCCTGGGCTTCCTTGAGGCGACCGCCGTAGGCTTCGATGTCCGAAACCACTTCCGCGTTCAGCTCAGGTACTTCCACAACCATTTTCTCAATGCCGGCCTGCTCGCGCAGTTCGTGGATCTTCGCAATGATCGTCTGGATATGGGCGTGGCCGAATTCCAATGCGTCCAGCATCAATTCTTCGGGCACTTCGTGGGCATGACCTTCTACCATGGTGATGGCGTCGGCCGTACCAGCGATGACGATGTTGATATCGCTGAGGTCGATGTCGTCGATGGCCGGGTTGACCACCAATTCACCGTCAATCATACCCACACGCACCGCGCCGATAGGCTCGGAGAGGGGGATCTTGGAAATGTGCAACGCTGCAGAGGCCGCGTTGATGCTGAGCACGTCCGGGTCGTTGACGTTGTCAGCCGAAAGGACCGTCTGGCAGACCTGGAGTTCGTTGACGAAGCCCTTGGGGAACAAGGGGCGCAACGGCCGGTCCGTCATACGACAAATGAGGATTTCCCGCTCCGAGGGGCGGGCTTCACGACGGAAGAAATTGCCCGGAATCTGGCCTACCGCGTAGAACTTCTCGCGGTAGTCGACCGTCATGGGGAAAAAGTCTTGCCCGGGGCGGGCGTCGGGTGCGACGCAGACTGCCGACAACACCATCGTGTCGCCGCTGCGGCAGATCACCGAGCCGTGGGCTTGTTTGGCAATGCGCCCGGTTTCGAATTCCAACTCGACTTCGCCGAGTTTAACGGAAAGACGTTTCATTGACATAGTTACAGTAACTCCTTGGACATCGTAACGTCTCCCACGACGTACCCGCCCATCTTTTTGTTTCTTTTACGTTCTTTTCACCGAAAGGGTGAGGCGCCATCATTGCGCCGGGTGTCGCCCGCGTTATCGCTGCTGGTTCCAAGCGGGCCACTGTAATAAAAACGGGGCGGCAACGATGCCGCCCCGGTAGTCTCTACTTACGCAGGCCGAGTTTTGCGATAAGCGCACGATAACCTTCAAGGTCGTTTGTGCGCAGATACTTCAGCAAATTACGTCGGAGGCCAATCATTTTCAGGAGGCCACGTTGTCCCGCAAAGTCTTTCTTGTGGGTCTTGAAGTGTTCCGTAAGATGGTTGATGCGCTTCGTAAGGAGCGCAATCTGCACTTCCGTCGAACCCGTATCTTTTTCATCTTTACCAAACTCTTTAATTACTTCGATCTTTTCTGCTGGGGTCATATTCATTCACCTTTCTGAGGATTCACCCTGAGCCAAGTTCACCGTCGGTGAGGTCGGCTGAACCGAGCGCAAGGCAACTTCAAATCCACCCGACACCATGTCGGATGCTATTCTGAAAGCCGCCACCCGCAACGGCGGGTGGCGACGGGGTATGGTATCTATTTTTCGGTCAGTGCAGCAATGCCCGGAAGGGTTTTGCCTTCCAGCATTTCCAGAGAGGCACCGCCCCCCGTGGAAACGTGGGACATCTTGTCGGCGAGGCCAAACTGCACCACCGCTGCTGCCGTGTCACCACCACCGATAATGCTGGTGATGCTGCCGTTCTCTGCCAGCAGATCCGCAATGCCGCGGGTGCCGCCACAGAATTTTTCCATTTCGAAAACACCAACCGGGCCGTTCCAGACCACGGTCGTTGCTTTGCTGATGGCTTCCTTGAAGTTTTCCAGGGTCTTCGGGCCGATATCGAGCCCTTCCCAGCCATCTTCAATCTCGCCCAGGCCGCAAACCTTGGTGTTGGCGTCGTTGGAGAAATCGTCGGCGGCGATATTATCGACGGGCAACAAGAGCTCCACGCCCTTTTCCTTGGCCTTGGCCATCACGGCTTTCGCCGTGTCCAGACCCGCTTCATCCAGCAGGGAGTTGCCGATGGCATAGCCCTGGGCCTTCATGAAGGTATAGGCCATACCACCACCAATAACCAGCGTATCCACGAGGTTAAGGAGGTTGTCGATAACCGTGATCTTGTCGGAGACCTTGGCACCACCAAGGATGGCCACCAGCGGACGCTGCGGATTGCTCAGCACGCCACCGATGTACTCGATCTCCTTGGCCACCAGGAAGCCCGCCGCGCTCTGGCCGATGAACTTCGTCACCCCTTCCGTAGAAGCGTGGGCACGGTGTACCGTACCAAAGGCGTCGCTGATGTAGACGTCCGCCAGGCTCGCCAACTGCTTCGACAGCTCCGGGTCATTTTTCGTCTCACCGGGGTGAAAGCGGGTGTTTTCCAGCAGCAGGATATCGCCCGCAGCCAACTTGGCCACCGCGGCTTCCACTTCCGGGCCCACGACATCGTCGGCTTTGGTGACATTGCCACCCACCAAGCGACGGAGCTCGTCCGCAATGGGGTCCAGCTTGAATTTGCTGTTATCTTCGCCCGGCTTCGGCCGCCCCAGGTGGGACATGAGCACGAGCTTGGCGCCCTGCTCACGGACGTAGTTGATGCTCTTGAGCGCGGCGTTGATGCGGGTGTTGTCCCGCACCGTGCCGTCCTCATTCTGCGGGACATTAAAGTCCACCCGCATGAGCACCGTTTTGTCCTTCAATTGAAGGTCGTCGATAGAAAGCTTATTCATCGTGAATTAAGCCATCTTCTTGAGGAGGTCGATGCAACGGTTGGAATAGCCCCATTCGTTGTCGTACCAGGAGATGACTTTGATCATGTTGCCTTCAATAACCGAAGTGCAGAGGGAGTCAAAGACGCTGGAGTAGGGGTTGCCAATGACGTCTACAGAGACGATGGGGT
>JAUIMA010000129.1 GCA_030432675.1 Candidatus Hydrogenedentota bacterium
CGCCTATAAGGTCCCTACCTTTACGGAGCGAAATGACCTCATGCGGCCGAAGCCACCCCGGCCGGTCGCTCGTACGGAGGAAAAGATTCCCAGCAAATGGGAGGAGCACAAGCAAGGTATTCTCATTCTTTCGGGTGTCGGTATCTGTTCCGTCATCGCCGTAACCGTATTGCCGGTGGAGTATTGGATGGCTGCGCTCTTCGCGCCAGATCGGGAGCGGGCCCAAGACCTGCCGGTAGCCTGGATGTGGGTGGTCAAGGTGCTGGGTTTCGTGGCGAGTGCCTTTGGACAGGGACTGGGGCTTTACGTAACCTTGGCGTTGTTGGAGTTGCTCTACGAAGATATGCGGGACAATCTGCCCTCCATCATTTTTTTAGGAATTGCTTTCGCTGTAATGAATGCCATGGTGGATTGGGGGACGGCCCATTTCGGAGTCTTTGGTCTTGCGGCAGGCATTCTCTTGGGCATGGCTTTCATTGTTTCATTCATTATCAAACTCCTTATGATCTCCGCCCGTTTTCCGCTCCGGATGGAGGGGGGATGTGGTTTTGTCTTGGCCTGGTTTTTGTGCAGCCTCCTGCTGGGGCCAGCCATGCGGATGGTGGAGCAATTGCTGGGCGCGTTGGTGGCCGCCATTGCGCTGTAGTAAGTTGTATAAGTTAGAACCGAAGGAAGGGTCGTTGCGATGGATATCCAATGTCGTAATTCTGTTCGGGCGCTGTTCCTGATGGGGCTGTACGGCATCGCCGCCATCGGGTGTGAGCCGGCCTACGCGCAGCCGGCCGATTCCGGGGGCGGAGGTTTGGCGGGAGCTGGCTTAGCCTGGACCGGTGCCGAAACCTATCGTGCGCCGGATTTCGACAACTACTTTCCCGATGACCCCGCCGGGGCACAGGCCCTCGCAGTCTGGTGGGCACGAGAGGGGGACGCGGCCGAGGGCGACGAGGATAGTCTGGCCCGTGTTCGTCAGGGGCTCCGTCGCTATCCCCGGGCGCCACAGCCTATTCTTCGGTGGGTTGGCAATACCTATATCTGGGGAAAGTCGCCCCAGCACCCGGAAGCCATCGAGCTCATGTATCACGCCGCTACCTGTAACGGGGCAAACGAGGATCGCTATGGGACGCGGGGGCCCGCTATCTATTTCGGCCTCGCCGTAGTCCGCCCGAAGTCGACCGCGATTCTACGGGCCATGGTGGATATTGCCATGAAGGTGGATGATGCCGACGACCTGAGTCGAATCGCGTGGGGGGTCGCCAAGCAACGCACTGAAGCCCTCTCCATGCTGGCACCGTATGAAGCGAGCACGGATGCTGCGATTCGCGAGAAGGCCACGGTGGTACGAAGAATCCTTTCACGGGAACTCAAAGCCCATGCTTGGGCGATGGAGAAGCAGCGAGAGGAGGCGAGCCAGCGTTGGCGGGAGGAATTGCCGTCTTTGGTTGCCGCACTCCACACGGGAAGCTCTGCGACCCGGCGTGACGTACTCGCTTTGATCGCCCGTGAGGGCATTGTGCTTATCATGGATGATTCCCATCTGGCGGCATTCACCCAATGCGCGGGCGATAATGATGCGGAAGTTCGCAGACAGACCGCACAAATCATGGGGGAGCGGTGGATCGGGGCAACGGGTCATCCCTCAGAGGAAGCCATCGATCTGGCGCTCTATTTGGCCCTGGATGAAACGCCGAGCGTGCAATTTGCAGCCGTCTACTACGGGCTGTCCGCTATAGTTGACAAAGATGAGCGGGTCCTGCGACGATTGGTGGAGTTGGCGCTCGTAGAGCAGGAATCGGATACGTATGAGCGTATTCTTTGGTCGCTAAAGCACGACCGGCCACGTGTAGCGAAGTTGTTGCGCGACTATGCGGGTCAGCCATCGAAGGCGTCGTCCGTGTCGACGTTGGAGCAGGATTTAAAGGCAGTGACCGAATAGCCTATTTCCGGTACAAGGTAATCGATCGACAGAAAGTTGACACTTGTCGGGAAATTCCTGCTATCATAGGACTGCGAAGACTTGGGAAAATGAATTACGTGGGGAATGTGTGTGTGAAGCAGGGGTGCTGATGGGCTCATCTTGTCGTCCATATATTGTGTTGGCGAATAACAACCATACATGATATAGTAGGCAGAGAGTCACACGAGTGAACTGCAAGAACGTGTTTTAAGGCCAATACCTTAGGACGCTTCACCACACCCATTCGACTCGTTGTGATGCAAGAGGCCATGACAAATACTGACGTCAAACAGCGAATAAGCTCGTTGCAGCAATTACCCGTGCTGCCCCACATCGCGCGCGAGATCCTCTCGACGCTTGATGCCGGGACGGTTAACTGGGGCGAGTTGGCTGCAATCGCGGAGTTTGACGAATCCATGATGCGGCAGTTTCACGCGGCTTCTACGGAAGAATGTCGCTGCCCGGAAGGAACCTCCCTGGAAGAGCGCCTCATCGCGCTGGGACTGCCTCGGGTGGTTGAGCTGACTTTTAAGCGGGTTGCGCCCGCACTTTTTGATGGGGCCCGCAGCCACGGCCTTGATATGAAGACCTTTTGGTCCCATGCCTTTTCCGTCGCCCGCTATGCCGACCGCATCGCCCGCAAAATCGAGAGCCGCTTTCAGCCCCTTGCTTATGTGGCGGGATTGCTGCACGATATCGGTAAACCTGCCCTCGATCGCGTCACTCCCGGTGGTTATACCCGCGCTTTGGAGTTGGTCCGTCAACAAGGACTCTATGCGCTGGAAGCCGAGCGCCGCGAGTTGGGTGCGGATCATACCGTGGCGGGAAAATGGCTCGCCGATGCGTGGGGTGCACCGGCCTCGGTGGTGTCCACGATTTGGCTCCATCACCATCCGCCGGGAACCTTGGATGCCACGCCCTATCCTATCGAATTGATCGAAATCGTCTCCCTGGCAAATTTCCTCGCCCACGGAGATGCCCTCGAGTCGCCCCCCCAAGAGCGCGTGGCTTCCCTCGATGAGCAGCGGTATCTGCGTTTGGGTATGGAGCGCGTCGACGTGCTCGAATTGCTCCGCGATGGCACCGCCGACGTGGCGCCGACGGAGAGTGCGGATACGCTGCCGGCCGAGACTGCCGTGTCGACCGAGTCGCGTACGGAGTCGTCGCGGCTGCGCTTTGAACGAAACTATTATGAGTCACTTTGCACCCTGCATGAGCGTATGCTGCCGGGAATGGCCCCGGCCACACAGCTCGCGGTATTTGTGGATGGACTCCGTAAGGCCTTCGCGATCCCCGTCGGGCTCTGCTATCTGACCGATGAGGCGAGCGATACGTCCGTCGTGTTACGGTGGCGGAGTCTGGAAGAAGAGCCCGAGAGCGTCTATGGTAAAGAGGGGAGTGGGGAGGCTGATTCGGCCAACTCTCTCGACACCCTGATTGGGACGCTGGAAAAGAGCGGGGTGACCGCGAAAGACTTGACCGGCCCCGCCCACCGCCATGGTTTTATTGCCCTTCCCCTGCTCGATGGAAACCGTAGCCTCGGGCAATTGATTTTCAAGGGTGGTACCAATTCACCCAATCTTTCCGATAGTTTCCTGAGTGATCTCATGCGCTTTGTGAAGAGTGCCGGTGCTGCCCTCGCGCGGTGCCGTGCCGTCCGCGGCGTCTATGATGAAGCCGAGTCGCTTGCAGCGGCCGTATGGAAACAAGAGCTCAGTCATCGCCATGACCGCCGGACCGAACGCCTCATCAGCGTCGGAAAAATGGCGGCCGGTGCGGCCCATGAAATCAACAACCCGTTGGCGGTGATTTCCGGCAAGGCCCAGATGATGCTTTCGAATACAGAGCGTGCGGAAGACCGTAAGGCCCTGGAAGTCATCGTAGAACACAGTCAGCGGGCCTGTGGGATTCTGCGAGACCTGCTCCAGTTTGCCCGTCCCAATCCCCCACAATTGATGCCCAATCGCCTGAGCTACCTCGTAAAGACCTCGGTCGACCGGGTGCGCCAGAAACTTTCCGAAGAGGGTATTCAGCTTGTCGAAGAGTATGCCCAGGACCTGCCCCAGATTCAGGTGGACCGGTTACAGCTTGATCAGGTCTTTCAAAACCTGTTGAAGAATGCCGAACAGGCCATGACCCGACAAGGGGACAAACTTACCGTTCGGGTTCGCCCAAACCAGGACCGGACCGCCGTACTTGTCCAGATCATCGATACGGGCCAGGGTATCGCCGCCGATATCATGGATAAGGTCTTTGAGCCCTTTTTTACGACCCAGCCTGGCGCGGAAGGAACGGGGATGGGCCTCGCGGTCTGTCACGGAATTATTGAAGCGCACCGTGGTTCGATTACCTTGCACAGTCAAGAAGGAATCGGGACGACCTGTACGGTGGCGTTGCCCATTGCTGCCGACAAAGGGGCGACCAGCATGGATGTCCCGGTGGCCCGACCCGTCGAAGCCGTAGCCGTCGGTACGCGTCAAGGCGTTTCGCCTGCCCCCCGACCTGAGCGGACAGAATTGGCACCCGAAGTGGCCGCCGCCATGAACGATGAGGCGGAGACCCGACGTCGCAGTGCGGCGGCGGATCTAAGTGCGCCCCCTGCTGCCCGTGCGCCCATGCCAGAAGCAACACCGGCTCCTGCAGCGGCACCGGCCACACCCTCCTTTGTGGCACCCGAGCCCGCTTCCGTGGCCGCCCATGCGCCCCAGTTTACCGCAGAGTCGGCGGCCCACCAATCCCAGGTGCCGCCCTTTGACAGCGCGCCCGAAACATCAGGCTTTGCTTCGGCCGAAGCGCCGGCATGGCAACCCCATCCGCCGGCCCCCAGTCGCCAAGCCGGGCGACCCGAAACATCGGCGGCTCCCGGGCCCGCACCGACCCGCCCACGTCCGCAGAATCCCGGGAAAACGAACGGCCGAATTCTACTGGTGGACGATGACCCCGCATTGGGAGATGTGTTGACCGAGGCCCTTCAGAAGCGGGGCTATGCCGTGTGTACGGCCTCAGACGGACTCGAAGCCCTGGCCGAAGTGATTGCCAACCCCGTGGATTTGGTGCTACTCGACGGTGCCATACCCGGTGTGAACACTCCCCAGGCACTTGTGGATGAGATTCAGAAACGGAAACCCGATCTCTCCGTCATCCTGCTCGTCGGGCCCACGTCTACGCTGGAAATTGGTGAAGCGGCTGGCAGCGGAGTTCGCGACATCCTCCGGAAGCCCTTCAACATGGCACAATTACTCCAGGTCATCGAGACGGCCCTCGCCAAACGACACGTCGCCTGAAAGTAGCGGCGAGCGTACTCGTCCGCCGCGCGAGACGGCCCGACGGTCACCCGAAAACCTGCACCTTTCCGGCCCTTCCTACCCAGGGACTTACGCCCCACCACCCACCCCCTTGCTATCGACCAGCCCATCGCCCCGCAATCCGACGCGTCGAAAATACACCATGGAAAGTAGACACGCTCCCATTCACCATGCTACTATACGGCTCCCTTTGGCGCCCGTAGCTCAGCTGGATAGAGCGCTTGCCTCCGGAGCAAGAGGCCACAGGTTCGAATCCTGTCGGGCGCGCCATTTAAGTATTTAAGGCCCAACGAGTTAGTAGCTAACTCGTTGGGCCTTTTTTGTGTTTTTGGCGAAAATTGAAGCCATTTTGCAACACTACATCTGTGGGGCTTTCTCGCTTTGCGGGGAGCGTTTTGGAGTGGGTGACTACGACTTCTCTCATCGTCGCGGTGCGCCGGGGTCACGTCATGGAGTCCGTCAGTCTCCGAGTGATGTAGTGTGCTTAGTGTGGCGGTCGGCATTTTGTGCAGGGGGCGTAGCTTCCTCGTGCGCGGGAGAGGTCGATAGCGTTCCTACTGCTTTTTAGATAGTGGCATGTGCCCCGATGATACTTATCACCGTGGTTGGTAATGTAGACCGTTGTATCGGACAAGTCTGTGGGTGCGATGGAGGTGGATTGCCTCGGAACGGGCATCGGAGGCCTGGATGCAGGGGGCACTGTGGTGCGGATTGTACGCGATGGCTGGGAACGTGTGATGGGGAGGGGCGTGTCTCGTGGGGAGGGGCCACCCCGATATTCCCAGGGCGGCACGGGCTCAGGGTCGGCCCACAGTCCCCGGCGATCACGTTGGGCCGTGGCCTGAAAGTACGCCAGGCGTTTGTCGTCCGGAACGTATTCCTGAAACCAATGGGCGTAACCGGCTTCGACCAACTTTTCGTTCAGGTTATCCCCGTTGGGTAGGGTCACCACCGCCACATGGCGCCCCAGCACGTCCGCCCCAAAGAGGCGCAGTTGGACGTATTCCCCCAAGCAGCGATCCCGAGTGAAGTTGGCGGCATCTGCGCCGAAAGGCTGGCGCGGTTCGGGACAGTCCACTCCATAGAGTCGAACGCCTGCATCTTGCCCATAGGCGTCCAGAGCGGAAAAAATATCGCCATCAGACACCTCGGTGACGAGGACCGTGAGGTATTCAGTGGCGTCTATCGAGATAATGGGTATGGGAGGGGGTGATGGGGGGAGCTGTTGGGGTGCTTCCGCCTGGGGAACTTCCTGACAACCCGATAGAAAGAGCCCTGAAAAGCATACAATCGCTGCGAGTATTTGCGTGGTGATTCGAAGGTTTCCCATCAAGAATGCCCCTATGCCCGTCTGCCTGGAATATTTTGGGTAATAATAAGCACTTCCAAACAGGCAGTAAACGTCAGCGTTGTTTTTCGGCGCTGGAATCGCGATTGCCCCATGAGGTTGTAGTGCCCTCCGACACGGAGGGGGCGTTCGTCAGGTCGGAACCCGGCGGGCGTCGTCGTTATTGAAAACTTCGGGTCAGGGTTTCAAAGAGGAGAAACCAGCCGTCGGCCAAGACAAACATGATGATCTTGAAAGGGAGGGAGACGAAGATGGGGGGGAGCATCATCATGCCCATGGCCATGAGGGTGCTGGCGACCACCATGTCGATGATGAGGAAGGGGATGTAGATGATGAAGCCAATCATAAAGGCGGTGGTGAGTTCGCTCAGGATAAAGGCGGGCACCAGCACATGGATGGGTACGTCGTCTCGCGTTTGGGGAGCTTCCATTTCGGCGATGCGCAAAAAGAGGACCACATCTTTTGGCCGGGTTTGACGAAACATGAATTCGCGCATGGGGATCAGGGCCGCAGAAAGGGCCTCGGTGTCGGATATTTCATTGTTCAGATAGGGTTGGAGGGCATTCTCATTGATGGCTGTATAGGTGGGGGTCATGATGAAAAAGGTGAGTATAAGTGCCAGCCCAACGAGAATCTGGTTGGGGGGCGTTTGCTGGGTGGCCATGGCCTGGCGGAGGAAGCCCAGCACGACGATAATGCGGGTGAAGGAAGTGGTCATCACCAGAATGGCCGGTGCAAGACTGATAATCGTAATCAGAAAAACGATAACTAGGGAAGTCGGTGCATTCTCGCGGGTGGTGAAATCGCGTACGGCCTGGTTGACGTCGATACCGCCCACGCTGGCGTCGGTGGTGTTCTGGGCGAAGGCCGTGGGCATACAGCATACGCCGAGCGCCAATACGAGTACTGCCGCCACCAGGGATATGTGACGGTTAGTCCTGTTCACGGGTGCTTTCCTGGAAATACTGCTTCAGCCGCTGGAGGTCGCCCTTCAGGCTGTCGAGCTCTTCGTCCATATTGCCCGAGGTGGCCGCCTGGCCCATGGCCGATTGGGAGGCCTGAAGCTGGGCGATGAAGTCGATGGGCTCGGCGCCTTCCGTGGACCCCGGCGTCATTTCCAGTTCTTCCTCTGCGTCGAAGTGTTCCGCCTCCATGGTGCGAATCAGGTTGACCGACTGTTGGGTCACGCCCACGACCAACACTTCATTCTTTACGCGTATGAAGTGAATCGATGCGTGGGGAGAAAGGGCGATTCGGCCAATGATTTCCCCCAGGCTGTTACCTGCCAGGAGGGGGCTCCGGCGTCCCCAGCGCTTCAGGGCGGCGAGTAGGAGCAAAAACAGGGCCAGGGTGCCCAGCAGGGCCGCTAAGCCTTGTAACAGGGCAGGGAAGAGCTCAAAGCGACTGCCGTCATCTTGCCCACCCAGGTTTTCATTGTCCAGGCCCGCAGATTCACCGTCGTTACCCGTCCCAGCGTTCTCCGCCGCCTCTTCTTCGGCCTGGAGTTGCCGAAGTTGCTCCATCCAGGGATCGGACTCCGCCGCTTGGGTGGGCGCGGGTGCTTCAGGCTCTGGGAGGGCCGTATCCAAGGCCATGGGCGGTACCTTGGGCGGGGCCGTCTGCTGGAGGGTGTCTACATCCTCCTGCGCGACCAGGGGCCATGCCGAAAGTAAGAGGAGGGTCAGAATGAGGGCACCGCTACGCATAGCCCGAATCTTTCTCTACGGCACCGACGATTTCGGCGAGACGCACGTGCAACGAGTCCACCAGCACGACGACTTCACCTCGTGCAAAGACGATGCCGTTCACATAGACGTCCGCCATCTCGCCGGCCACCTTATCCAGTGGGAGCACGGTGCCATTCTTCAGCTCCAGGATTTCGCGGATGGTAATATCGCAACGCCCGATGTCCGCCGAGATATCGAGGGTAACCTCGCCGAGGTCATCGATAGACAGATGCTCCTGGGCAGCCACGCCGCCGCTGAATACATCGTCGAACTCATGGTTGCGGGCTTCGGAGTCCCCCGATTGGTGTGCGTCGGTCATAGGTCTACAATCGTGTATTTCAGATGCAGGGCATCCAGCACCATTAAGTCCGCCTCGGGATTGAGGCGCTTCAGCAGGATGTTGGATTGTTGCTTGATCTGTTCCAGGATACTGTTTTCCACCAGGGTGTCGTTGAGTTCGGTGCGGGTTCGGCCCCGGTGCATACGCAATATCATGGCCGAAAAGAGTGACTTTCTCAAGTCCACCAAGGCCGCAGTTTCCGCGTCACGGCAGGTGAGCATAACCTGGACCAGCAGGAGCGGAGCCACCATTTCGGGGTCCTCTGTTTGCACGGAGATTTGCTGCTCATCAAAGATGATTTCCACCATCGTCGCGGGGAAGGGATCTATCACCTCAGGGCCTGGGTCCGCGGGGTCTTCCGGATCGAGCGCGGGTTTCAAGAATAGCGAAAAGGCGGCAAATGCCAGTGCGACGGGAACAACCACGACGACTCCCAGGAGCACCCCATACTTAATCAGGGGCGAAGGTTTCTTTTCTTCTTCCTGCTCCGCATTCTGTTCTTCGGCCATGTGTGATTACCTCAGGTCGTCCAGCTCACGGGGAGACAGAGGGAGGGTCTCTCGATCTTCCTCCGATTCGCCCGTTTCCATGCCTTGTAATAACGTATTCAGCTTCTGCTTGTCCAGCAAACCCCGCACATATATCTCTACACGGCGATTGGCGGCCCGGCCCTCTTCGGTGCTGTTGGTAGCAATTGGTTGTCCCGCACCGATGGCGTGAATTTCGAATTGGTTGACCGAAATGCCCCCCGTGGCGACCAATTGTTCCGTCACACTGTGGGCTCGTTGATAACTCAGGTCGTAATTGTCACGGAACTGAATGGCGTTGGTCAGTGGCCGGGAGTCCGTATGGCCCTGTACTTCAAAGAAGCTCTCGGGCAATGCGCCAAGCACCTCGGCAATATCCTGAATAATCGGCAGGGCAGCTGGCCGCAATGTAGACTCACTGGCCTCAAAGAGCACGGAGCTGGGAAGATTAATCTTCACGCCCCCCAGCGCGTCATACTCTACCTTGACCTTACGTTCCAATCCGCGGACCTGAAGGCGTCGTTTCAGACGTCGGGCGACCTGGGCTGCCTCTTCGTTTTGCGCTTTGGGCGGCTTGGGAATGAGGGTAATAAATCCCGCCGACTTGGGGAAGGGCTTAAAGCCTCCTTCCAGCGACATGAGGGCCTGATTAAATTTGTCATCACTGATGGTGGAGAAGGAGAGGAGCAATACGAAGAAAGTGAGAAGCAGACTCATCAAGTCGGCGAAAGTGGCCATCCACCCTGGTGCCCCGGGAGGGGGACAATCGTTCTTCTTGCCCATATCAGCCGCCGGCTCCGCCGACCACGATGCGTTCGCGGACAGCGGGGGAGACGAAGGCCTTCAGCTTCTGCTCGACGACCCGGGGGTTGTCGCCCGACTGGATGCTCAGAATACCCTCGATGACGACTTCCTTCTGGAGCAGTTCCGTGGCCGTCCGGGCCTTGAGCTTGCCGACGCAGGGCAGGCAGACCAGGTTGGCAAGCACCGCACCATAGAGCGTGGTAAGCAAGGCCACGGCCATGGCGGGGCCAATCTGCGAGGGGTCATCCATGTTGGCCAGCATCTGCACCAGACCAATGAGGGTACCGATCATGCCGAAGGCGGGCGCAAAGGTACCGCCCGCGTCGATAATCGAGGCGCCCATGGTGTGGCGATCTTCCATGAAGGCTATTTCGGTGGTGAGGATATCTTTAATGAGCTCCGGCGCGGTGCCGTCGATGGCGAGCTGAACGCTCTTGCCCAGGAACTCATCCCCGGCGCTGGCCACATGGCTTTCGAGGGCCAGGATGCCTTCACGACGGGCGACGGTCGCGAATTCGACCATCTTGGTGATGAGGTCTTCGGTCAATACTTCCTTGTGGATGAAGGCATTCTTCAGCACACCCACCACGCTGATAACGTGGGAGAGGGGGAAATTTACCAATACGGCGGCGATAGTGCCCCCGATAACCACGATGAGGGAGGGGATATTAATAAAGATCCCCAAGGGTCCACCGAGAATGATGGTAATAATGATTAGAAGAAAGCCTGCTACCAATCCGATGATTGTCGCGATGTCCATACACCATACCTTGTATTCATCACGGCGGCCATGCACCGATGTTGGGGGTTCCCGTTCCGGTTTCTATTCTAGCACTCTCCACCAGAACCCGTCTACCGGTCCGACCAGGAAATACGCCCTGGCCCAAACGGCGTCGTGAGAGACCCCGTCGCCAGGGTACCCCAATTA
This sequence comes from Candidatus Hydrogenedentota bacterium, assembly GCA_030432675.1. GTDB lineage: Bacteria > Hydrogenedentota > Hydrogenedentia > Hydrogenedentales > JAEUWI01 > JAEUWI01. The sequence goes on from JAUIMA010000129.1 coordinate 10,934, forward strand.
CAGGATACCCTGGCTTAAATGGTCATTCACTAACGGACGAGGTTCACGGCTTCCTGTAGCAAGGTGTCCGCCGCCGTAATCGTTCGGGAGTTGGCCTGGAAGGCGCGCTGGGCGATAATCAGCTCGCTGAATTCCGTACCGAGGTCGGCGTTCGAGCTTTCCAGGACGCCACCGCTCACCGTGCCACGCCCCCCCGAGCCGGGCGTGCCAATGTTGGCCACACCCGAAGCAGGAGACTGACGAAAGGCGGTATTTCCGTCCCGGTCGAGTCCGCCTACATTGGCAAAGGTTGCGAGAGATACCTGTGCAATCACCTGGGTCAGATCATTGGAGTAGATGCCGATAACCTGACCGTTGTCTCCAATCCGGAAACTGTCCAGCGTGCCAAAGGCGTAGCCATTCTGACTGCGCAAGGTAATATCGCTCGGTGGCTGGGCGGCAGGATCCGCCGCCGGATCGACCGGGGGAGAGAGTTGGGTCATGTCGGAGAAGTCCAGGGCGACCGAGAGCGCATCGGGGAGAGGTGGCTCCGTCTGTAACTCGGCCGCCGTGAGCGTAAGGGTTCCGGTCGCGCTCACCGTGGTAGGGACACCATTGACGTCAAAGTCCAGCGTGCCCGAGCCAGCAGACACAACCGGTCCGTTGTCATCATAGCTCGCGTCCCAGTTCCATTCATTGCCCATCGCTGATTTGGTAAAGGTAAATTCGATGTTGCGGGCAATCCCGAGGGAGTCAAACATTTCCACATTGCGGACCACGGTGTCGCCAGCCGCCGTACCGGAATTCAGATTGCCCACAATTTCGGCTTCCGAGGTGGCCTGAGCGATGCCAGAGGCACCGAGGGGAATGTTGATATTTCCCAGTACCGTATTGGCGGGATCGATGACGCCATTGCCGTCGGCCGTATAGCCCTGGACACGGAGGCCCGTCGCTGGATCAATCAGGACGCCGGAGGAGTTGATCGTGAAGGATCCATCTCGGGTGTATACATTGGTGGTGCCGTCGCTGAGCACGAAGAAGCCGTTGCCCTGAATGGCCAGGTCGGAACCAATTCCCGTGTTGACCAGCGAGCCCTGCTCGTGGTTAACGTCGATACTGGCCGTTTGCACGCCGAGGCCGATCTGTTCCGGGTTTGTGCCGCCATTGGTGGCCGTGGGGGCCGACCCGCTGACCAGGGTCTGGCTGAAGAGATCCTGGAACAAGATTCGGGAACTCCGGTAGCCCGTCGTGCTTACGTTCGCGATGTTGTTGGCCACTACATCCAGCTTGTTCTGCTGGGCTTTCAGCCCGGTGACGGCGGTGAAAAGTGCTCTGCCCATGGGTTTGCTCCTTGTAGGACGGCTTATTCCGTCCTGGTTTTTGATTTAAAATCTATCCAGGAAATTATTGATGGAAGCGCCGAGTTTCTGGACCACGCCACGCTTCTCACCGCTCGTACTCTCACTAACTTCTTCCCCTGCTTCGGTGTCGCTCTCCAGCGCGGAATCGCTGATAGAGAGCACGTTGCTCATGGGGACAATTTCGCCTTCCACATTCAAGACCACGATACTGCCATCCAGGTACACCGAATCGACCCGTCCAACAGCGATCTCGCCCGCGTCATTGACCCCCTCCACAAATTTTCCGATGAGGCCTTGGGCCGAGATGAAATTCAACTGGTCCACGTTGCCCGCCAGGACTTCAAAATTGCTGTTCAGTTTTTCCATACCTTCAAGGGAGGAGAACTGAGCCAGCTGGGCGATCATCTG
>JAUIMA010000130.1 GCA_030432675.1 Candidatus Hydrogenedentota bacterium
ACTTGGACAGATCGAGGGCATCGGCCCCGGGTATGAGCATCGCGAACGTGAGGAGCAGCATCGCTACCCCACTCGTGCAATGCCGGAGAGGTTTCTTAGGCACCATGGGATAATTCCTTGTTGGTTGGGGTGTTTGGCGTTCGTATTTATGGTTTGTACTGTTATCCGATTTTTCAGGTGGGTCATTGCCCGTGAATGGGTCTACCACGGGAAGCTTAGCGCAGTCGTTGGCCGCAACCCAAAAAAGTTGAACCACGAATGAACACGAATGAACACGAATTTTATTGGCCGCAAAAGAACGCAAGGAACGCAGAGAGGAAATATTCTCTTTGGTTCTCTGTGTCTCTGTGGCGAGAAAGCATTGGATAGCAATCAACATGATGGAGCACGGATAAAATGGATAGCACGGATGCATTGAAATGAATACCAACTGCTAACTCGGCTTCGTACAATTCATACGCACGATGGATTCATTGAGCCAATCTGATTTTAGTCTATGTGCTTCTATCCGTATTATCCGTCTAATCCGTGGTCAAAATTCGGAATATCTCCTGCCCGGATTTACGGGTGTATCCTTAAGAAGGAAAAGGTGATCCGAACGCTCGAAATCTATGTTCCTCTCAAAAGGAGAAAAAGGCCGGATAGTAGTAGGGAATTACACGGAAGGTAACGGGTTGTCTCCTGTTTGTTCTCGACCGAAACGTATTCTATTCGTGTTGATTGGTGTCCATTCGTGGTTCAAAAATCTTGCCGTGTGGGACTCCAGGTGACAAGGCCGCTCCTTCCGTGGTGGAGAACAGGGACTTGCCACGAAGGGCGCGAGGAAGAAATGTAAAGCGGGCAGTATCGCGTGTATCGTGGCGTATCGATGCGAGAATGGCCGGGCAACAACTTTTCCTACCTTAGCAAAAATGCCGTTGGAAAACGAGGCTAGGGTGTTCGCTCCAGCACCAGGTACTGACCGCCATCCTCCTTGGGGGGCCAGGGGATGTAGAGTTTGTCGTCTTCCACCCGTATGACGACGGTAGCCGAATCGGGATGTTCCGGTTTGCGTCCGAACCAGTCGAGATGAATGCGGGAATCGGCGTGGAACCAGCGATGGGCATCCATCACACGTTGTCCTTCCGCGTCCATTGGAATGGCCGAGCGGTCCCGGGCGAAGTTGATGGAAACCAGCTCCTGGGGCCCTGACCCTTTGGGCGTTTCGCCCGGTTGGCTGCTTGTGCCTATGACGGTCCATTCTCCCATGACGGCCATGGCATCCCGCCAGTAGGCCTCGGGCCCGAATCGGAGACGGGAACCGGGCACGGGGCCCTCCTGCATCCCCAAACTCAAGAGCGTAATCGTCACCAGCACCACCGGTGTGGCGGCACACGCGGCGTAGTACCCTTTTCCGAGGCGCCACTCACGATCGGACGGCGTGCGTGTTGCGGTCGGTGCAGGCGCGCGGGGTGGCGATTCTCCCCGTTTTAGAATCAGGGCGGTGGCCGCACCGGCCAGCAGGATAAAGGTGACTTCCACGAGGGGATGACTTCGGCCCCGCGCGGCAGGGAGGTCTAAGGTAAAGCCCGTGGCGAGCGTGGCCCAAAGCAAGAAGAGGCAGACAAAGGTGCCTTTGCCCAACGCGGTTGACGGCGCTATCGCGAGGGCGTCCCGTGCGTAGAGCCGCAGGGCGTAGCATCCCAGCGCGCTCAGCACCACGCCAAAGACCACATACCAGGCCCACGGGGCCAGTCCGGCGACCGGTTCCGATGCGAGGGCATCATAACGATGAATCCAGCGCATGGGCGTGCGCCGTGCATTCATCCACAGCAAGGCAATGAGCACGACGAAAACGGCATAGATGTCCAGTGGCTTTCGCGGGGTGTCTTCCGCCGCCGGAGCCAGGCCGCCCCGGAGGAGTCGCAAGGCACCCAGCGCGATGGCGAGACCCATGAGGAGGCCAAAGCTCTCCTCGGCGATCTTCCATTGCATCATGCTGTTCCAGGAGGCAAAGGGTCCCCAACCCACGCGGACGGGATGGCGAATAAAGACCGCGACCGAAAAGGCGAGTCCACCACCGAGGATGCCGTAGCATGCGAGGAGGAGGGAGGCCCGGTTTTGAGTCCGTACTAAATAGATGAGGAGGGCCACCAGAATCCCCAGGACGCCACCCCAGCTTTCACTCCGGTAGGGGGGCGCGAGCTGCAGTCCACCAAACTTTGTCAGCCCGAGATAGCCCACGAACCACGCCGCGCAAATACCCGCAAAAAGCAGGGCCTCGTGACGCTCTTGCTTGCGTACAGCGGCCCACAGCAGCGATACGCCACAGGCGATGACCGTGGCAAAAAAGTCGCCGTCATGAAAGTGCTGGGCCACATAGCGTTCATAGACATCCTTGGCGTCTGCATTGAAGAAGAGATAGAGGTAGACGATGAGAAAGACGGCGGCAATTGCGGTGAAGGGCGCGGCCAATCGCTGCAGGGCCGAGCGGGGCACGGTGAAGGCCAGGCCCAATATCGCCCCGCCAATGCCGGCCCAGAGTCCCCCCATGAGAAAGAGGACGGCATAGCCATAGAGCACATCGGGAAAGGAATCACTCACGGAATACATGGTTTGTTCCATGTAACTCATGGAGCCGCCCCAGGCCCAGCCGACGGCACCGAAGAGTCCTGCCACGGCGGTGCGGCGCACCCAGTCTTCCCGGCCCGAGGCGAGGCAAAGGGCCATCCCCAACAGGGCACCGGGTACCATGGCGCCCCCTTCATGGCCGACGATGCCGCGATACCCCCAGCCGTAGGACATGATAAGGGCGGCGAGCGCTAAAAACGGGGCCACGTGAAGACGAGGGTGGGGTGGGGCGTGGGTGGTCATGGCAGGTCCTTCCTCCAAGTTGGGGATTACTATAGCGTGCGAACGTGATTCACGCAATCCAGGCACGGCGGCCCGAAACCTTGCGAAGACGGCGGCCACGGGGTACCATCAAGCAAACAACACCAAAGAAAGAACGACCCGTGATTCAAGTCACTGAAAACATAGCCCTCAACGACGACGAGGTGGACGAGCAGTTCATCCGCTGTTCCGGACCGGGCGGACAACACGTCAACACCTCCTCCACGGGGGTCCAGTTGCGCTTCGACGCGGCGAATTCGCCGTCCCTGCCCGACAGCGTGCGGCGCCGCCTTTTGGAAAAGAAGGACAGCCGCATCACCGACGAAGGGGTGGTCATCATCAACGCCACTTCATCGCGCAGCCAGAAAGCCAACCGCGAAGAAGCGGTGGCCCGTTTGGTGGCCATGCTCCGGGGTGCCGCTACCCGCCCGAAGTTTCGCGTCAAGACCCGCCCCTCCCGCGCGGCGAAAGAGCGGCGCATTGAAGGCAAGAAGAAGCGTGGCGACCTGAAACGCACCCGGGGCAACGTGCGCGGCGACGAATGATGGGGGTCTGACATGGTTGAGGCATTGGTCGCGCAGTGGCAAGCGTTCATCGCCGATCCCATGCACCAGGCGGCCTTCTGGGTCTTTGTCGGGCTCGGAATATGGGTAGTTATTATACTTCCGTTCGCTTGGATGGGTTTCCGTCGTGTCGAAGGCGATGGGGAACGTTATCCACCGCCACCCAAGAGTAGCACGTCACCCCCAACACCGAATCCAAACGCCGAATTCCTGGTCAAGGTATTTGCGGAGTCTGACTTCATTGAATTCCAAATAGCGACGGACCGCGCGAGCCTTGGTACTATTACCGTCGCCCACGATTCCGACAAGGATGTTTTTGAGCACCTGCTCGACATCGTGCGTGAGGAGTCATTGGCACTCTATTTCCATGACCCCCTGTATGTTCCAAACTCCACCACAACGGCCCACTGTGACCAGGGCGCCTATTTTCGCTACGCGCCCTTGGACAATGATGAAGAGATCTGGGAGATGGGACTGGCCTACGATGATTGGAGCGGGAGTGGCTACCGAATTGCCACGAAAACCCTACTACGACAACTTTATAGCTTGAATGCACAATCGGAACTTCGCGATATTCAGGTCGGGCCAACTTCTGCGTGTGGCCCCATGAAGTCAAATGCCGACTGCGAACGCATGGAAAGAGATTTACGTACGTACCATGGCGACATCGACGATAGCGTTCAATAGAGTTTTTTCTTCGTGCCCCTTCGTGCTCTTCGTGGTGCACAAACTTTTTCTACCACGAAGAGCACGAAGGGACACGAAGAACCAAACAGGAAATACAACCATTGCGAAATGCGGCACTACTTCTACTGTTTGCGGCAATCTACTTGGCGGGATGCACGCACCCTGTTGACACCTCCAATGACCGAATACCGGAATGGGCCACGGGTGGCACGTTACACGACGTCACGTTGGACATTTGGGCGACAGGGACGCCAGAAGATAAACGGGCTACGGCGGGTGAATGGCTTCACGAGGCCCTGTGGCAAGGACACCTCCAGACCGACGAGCAAATTAAAGCCTTTGGGGCGAAGGTGGAGTTATACGTACAGATGACCGACGATTTGGTGCGCCTGATGCCTCAAATTATTCAATACGAACCGGATACCCCCTACAAGACCATCCGGAGCCTCCTGGCAGAATCCGTGGGCGAAGGGGAGGATTTCAACAAGCACATGGGCCCCGCCGCCATTTACAACGCGAAGGCTCCCGTGCCGTAATGTGCGACTGGCCCACGCCCCGTTGGCGACGCAAGCGGTCCTTGTCGTGTTTCAGCAGCAGGCACCCGTAAGCTCCCCCGCTGCGCTCCTCCGCGTAAGGGTGGCACCCTGGTGGATTGCTCTCGCACGCGGCGTTGCAATCCTTTTCCCAGCAGGGCGTGTCAGGCGATAATATCGCGGATCACATGGCCGTGGACATCGGTCAGGCGGAAGTCGCGGCCGGCGTAGCGGTAGGTGAACTGTTCGTGGTCGAAACCCAGGAGATGGAGGATGGTGGCGTGGAGGTCGTGGACCTCCAACACGTTTTCCTGGGCCTTAAAGCCGAACTCGTCGGTGGCACCATAGGTCGTGCCTCCCTTGATGCCGCCGCCGGCCATCCACATGGAAAAGCCATAGGGATTGTGGTCCCGCCCCTTGAGAGGTTCGCCGTTGGGCTGGAGTTCCACCGTGGGTGTGCGGCCGAACTCGCCACCCCAGATGATGAGGGTGTCGTCAAGCATCCCCCGCTGTTTGAGGTCGCTGATGAGCGCCGCGATGGGTTGGTCAATTTCTTTTGCCAACTTGGCATGATTGTGGATGTCGCTGTGATCGTCCCAGGGCTGTCCCGCACCGTGCCAGAGCTGCACATAGCGCACGCCCCGTTCTAACAGTCGCCGGGCGATGAGGGTCTGCCGACCGTGGACCCCGTCGCCATACATCTCGCGGATGTGCTCCGGCTCCTGGGCCACTTCGAAGGCATCCGCCGCTTCCATCTGCATGCGGTAAGCCAACTCGAAGGATTGTATCTGCGCCTCGAGGGGCGCATCCCGATCCCGTTGTGCCGCGTGCTCGTCGTTGAGGGCGTGGAGCAGGTCGAGCTGCTGCCGTTGTTCGGCTTTGTTGGTCACCTTGTTGCGGATGTTTTCGATGAGCTTTTCGATTTGGGTGTGCTTCGAATCGATAAAGGTCCCCTGATAGATGCCGGGGAGGAATCCGGAACGCCAGTTCTCCGCTTCCTTCACTGGGTAACCGCCGGGGCACATGACCACGAAGCCGGGCAGGTTCTGGTTTTCCGAACCGAGGCCGTAGTTGAGCCAGGAGCCCACGCTGGGGCGACTCATCACGCCGTCGCCACTGTTCATGAGCATGAGGGACGGCTCGTGGTTAGGCACCTTGGCCTTGAGGGAGCGGATGACGGCGATGTCGTCAATATGGGCGGCTGTCTTTTCGAAGAGCTCGCTCACATGAATGCCGCTCTCGCCGTATTGCCTGAACTTAAAGGGTGACGGGAAGGAGGTGCCGGTTTTACGCTCGGTGCGGAGGTACTCCATGGGGAGGGTTTTCCCCGCGTATTTTTCCAACGCAGGCTTGTAGTCGAAGGTATCCACCGCCGAGGGACCACCGTTGAGGAAGAAATGGATGACCCGCTTGGCCTTGCCGGGAAAGTGGGACGATTTCGGCGACAGGGGATTAGCCCCATAAGCCGGATTGCCCGACAGCATGGTGCCGAGGGTAAGGGCTCCCATCCCCATGCCGGTACGGCGGAGGAGCTCACGCCGGGAAAGGAGGGCGTCTTCAATACGGGGCTTATGGTGTGACATGGGTAGTCCTCAGTTGGGAGCAATGTCTATTTTAACCTCAAAGAACGCAGAGAGCACAAAAAAGAAGCCCCTTAAAAACGCGTTCCGCAATCAAATGGGCCGTCTCAAATAACGGCGTACCATTAAAAACAAAAAACCTATATCTATTCCCGCCAACTCACAATGAATCAAGGCCACTGCGATTCATCTACCTTTGTGATCTTTGCGTTCTCTGTGGTCAATCATTCCGCAAAAAATCGGGTAACGCCGCCCCAAAGGACGAACGCGGGAGCAAGGAACAAAACTAAACAGCAGGCCAATAAACCGACTTACTTCGCAATGAGTTCACGTTGATCCTATTTTCATTTAACCTCAAAGAACGCAGAGAGCACAAAAAAGGTGGCCCTTCAAAAATGCGTTCGGCAATCAAATCACCCGTCTCAAATAAGGGTTTCCTACAGAGAACAGGAATCCTATACCTGTCCCGGCCAACTCACAATGAATCAAGGCCACTGCGATTCATTTCCCTTTGTGTCCTTTGCGTTCTCTGTGGTTCATCATTCCAAGAATCAGTGTAACGTCTTCCCAACGGGCTAACGTTGAAGTAAGGACCCCAACATCGTCCCCGCCAGGAACAGAATCGACAGCAGGCCCGTAGACTGACCGCCTTTATAATCGGGGTCCCAGACGTATTTCTTGATTTGAAATTTGTACGCACCGAAGTTGATCAGCAACCCGTGCTTTTTACGCGCCGCCTTGAGGTAGCCCATCAACTGGGCCGCATGCTCAGGCGCTATGTGTTTCGCGGTTTTGAGCTCCACAATCAGTTCGTGTTCAACCAACAGATCGGCGACATAGTCACCAATCACGGTACCGTCTTCATCGTAGATCGTAATCGGATATTGCTGTTCGATATGAAATCCCGCTTTGCGCAGGCGATGAGCCAAGGCATTCTCGTAGGGCTTTTCCAGATGTCCGTGTCCATGGTAGGCATGAATGTCGTAAGCCGTCTGCCGCACCGCATCACATAGCGCTTTCATATCCCTGTCCATTCCGATTGCCTCCCTTTTTCAGCCGACCTATGGCTTATCAACTGGTTTGTCTAACAAGCTTTATTGAATTAACCTCAAAGAACGCAGAGAGCACAAAAGAAAAAACCCTTTAATAACACGCTCTGCAATCAAATCACCCGTCTCAAACAACCGATTTCTACACGAAAGAAAAGCCTATGCTCATTGTCGCCAACGCGAAATACACCACGCCCACTGCGATTCATTTTCCTTTGCGTTCTCTGTGGTTAAAACCCGTTCCTTCTTTACATCAATCCACAAACAAGAACTCATTCGACGCCAACAAGACCTGGGCGTATTTTTCCCAGGGGGTCATGGGCACGGGCAAGACTTCCACGGTGGGCCCAAACTCCGTCTTGGCATCCCACACCTTCGCCACCGTCTCGCCTTCTGCCGGTGTGGCATGGGTCACTGTGGGTGCCCACAGAAACTGGTCGCTGTTCAGACCGCCCTTCACGTCCACCTCAAAATCAATCGTATCGCCCGCTTCCACCACAATGCCGAAGAGATTGGCGTCCGCTTCACTTGCATGGAGCGCCCACGCGCCCAACAACCCATGACGGCTGCTGATGACCCGCGCCATAATGCCATCACCGGCTTCCGGTTCATGGGTTATCCGTCCCGCGATGTTGACCTTGCCCGAGACAGGTGCGGTCCACCGACGGACCACGGCGTGGTCGAGATTATTTCCCGGGTGTCCGCCCTCGGCCGTCAACTGCGCCCACCCCAGGGCGGCATCAGGCCACTTCGCACCCCCCTGATAGGCCGTTTCGGTAAAGTGGGGCAAGGGCGTGAAGTTTTCCACGAGGCCTGAGGCCGTGTTCATCTTGCCGTAACCATAGGTCCACGCGGTGGGCTCCACAGGCGGGGGGGGCGGCGGGGTGTTTTCCGTGGCCCGGTCGATAAAGGCCACCGAGCGCGCCAATTGCGCTGCCGTGGCATCCCGCTGATAGGCATGCTGGTAGAGCCATTGAATACGTGCCTCGGACGAATCCGGTGCGGCTGCGATAGCGTTGGCCGCAAATGCCTTGGCCTGGGTCTGGATGAAGTCGTTGTTCATCAGAAAGAGGGCCTGCTGTGGAACCGTGGTGGTCAGCCGCGTGGGGCTGTGCATGTCGGGACTCGGAAAATCGAAGGTCCGGAAAATGGTCGGCAGGAATCGCCGGTCCACCTTTCCATAGAGGGTACGGCGCGTGGGGTAGGGTGCCGCCACGAGATCGACGGGCCGTCCCCCCACGGTCTTGTCGAGTTCACCCGAGGCATGGAGCAAGGCATCCCGCATGGTCTCAAAGCCCAGGCGATAGCGGTTGAAATGCCAGAGCAAGCGATTTTCGGGATCCACTGCGCGGGCCGCTTCCAGGCGCGCGTCGTCGTCCGGCAGGTCACTACTTTGCTGGTAGGTCGCCGACAACACGATCTGTCGGTGCAGCCGCTTCAACGACCAGCCGTTCTCCACAAAGTCGCGGGCGAGCCAGTCGAGCAGTTCGGGATGGCTGGGCAATTCGGAACGGGTACCGAAATCGCTCGGCGTCTTGACCAGACCGGCACCAAAATGCCAATCCCAAACCCGGTTCACAAAGACCCGGGCAGTCAAGGGGTTCTTGGGGTCGGCAATAGCGTCGGCCATTTCGCGACGGCCACTTCCCTCGGCAAAGGGTTGGCGTTCGGGGCCGCTGAGCAATTCCAGGAATTGTCGGGGTACATAGTCTCCCGGACTGGCCGGGTTACCCCGTCGGAAAACCCGGGGCGGAGTGGGGTCTGGCTTGTTGGCCAGGATCACCGCGAAGGGGGGCGCGACCTCGGCACCAATAATCGCCCGGTCGATCTCGGCCTGGAGCTTTGCCAACTCCACCCGGGTAGGCTCGTGAAACATCCACTCCAAGTCCACGATGGCCCCTTCCGGCACGCGGATGGGCGAGTCGGCGGCGAACATAATCTGGCGAAGGGCTTCCTGCGCCGGGTCGGGCAGGGCCGTGGGGGCATCGATACCACTTTCCCCGGCCGCCGCTTCCAGGGAGAGCCAGGCATCATTGACCGACTTAAAGAGGGTGGCATAGCGGTCGGTTACGTCTTCGAATTTCGTGGGGGGCTTGGCCGCAAGCACTTCCAGCACCGCCGTGTTAGCCGCGGCAGCAGGTGCCGCAGCCAGGACTACATCACCCGCCTGGGGCGCGGCCCATAACCGGGCGATTACGGAAGGCGCTTCCGTGGCGAATTTTTCCGGCGCGAGTTCCGCCAGGCGATTCCACGGCCCAAAGACCGGGTGCTCCGGGCCACAGGATTCGATATAGGCCGCCCAACGACGGACAACGGTAGGATTGATGTCGTCTTCGTTGGTGATTTCATAAAAATCTTCCGTGGGCAGGCTGTCCGCCGTGGGCACGGCCACGAGATAGCGGTCGACCTGGCTGCGGAGGCGGGCCTCCAGCACCGTGGTCTGGGTGGCAAAGGTTTCGTCCAACGTGGCCTGCCGTTGCGCCATCACCTCGGTAAAGGCCGCAAACTCAGGTTTCTCATGGTAGCCCGGGTCAATGGGAACCAAGCGCTCGGAGCTGGCAGAAAACACGCCATAGAGGGAGTAATAGTCGGCGGTCGGCACGGGGTCAAACTTGTGGTCATGACAACGCGCGCAACTCACGGTCAGCCCCATGAACCCCCGGGTGACGGTGTCGATGCGGTCATCCACGATGTCGGGACGCACGCCGAGGAAACGCTGCCCCAGGGTGAGGAAGCCCATGGCCGCCAGGTCTTCCCGGCTGGACGCGTCGGTCAGGGTATCGGCGGCCAGTTGGAGCCGGATAAACTCGTCGTAGGGCATATCCTCATTGAGGGCCTGGACCACCCAATCGCGGTAGACATAGCTGTGGGTGAAGGTAAACTCTTCGCGTCCATAGACATAGCCCTTCGTATCGGCATAACGGGCCACATCGAGCCAGTGCCGGGCCCATTGCTCGCCATAATGGGGCGAGGCGAGATAGCGCTCCACCACCTTTTCATAGGCATCGGGCGCCGTGTCATTCACAAAGGCCGCGACTTCTTCGGCCGTGGGCGGCAGGCCCAACAGATCAAAGGAAAGACGACGAATGAGGGTGCGGCGGTCTGCTGCGGTTGCCGGTCTCAAGCCGGCCCCTTCAAGGCCCGCCAGTATAAAGTGATCCACCTCGGTCACAGGCCAGGCCGTATCGGTCACCGCAGGCACGGCCTGGGGCTGGGGCGGATGAAAAGCCCAGTGCTTTTTGGCATTGGCCATCAGATCGAGGGGCACATCGCTCTTCGGGAATACGGCCCCATCGCGAATCCATTGCTCAAAGTCGGCCACCACCGACTCGGGCAGGGCCTTCTTGGGGGGCATTTGAAAGTCACTATCTTGATAGCGGATGGCCTTCATCAGCCGAGAAGCTTCCGGGTCGCCGGGCACGACGGCGGGAAGCCCCGACACGCCGCCCTTCAGGAGGCCCGCCATCGAGTCCAGTTGCAGTTCTCCTTTGAGGGCATCGGTGGCGCTGCTGTGACAGCCAAAGCACTGTTCCAGCAGAACGGGTCGAATCCGCGCTTCAAAAAAGTCATTGGCATCGGCTGCGCTGGCTGTCGCCCACAGGAGGGCGCTAAGACACAACAAGGGTATGTTTCGATGTCGCATTGCGTTGGTTCCTTCACCCCTAACAATACGCTAAGCGCCGTGGTGTTTGTCCACTGTTTCGCTCAGGTTTCGAGGGCAGCCTGGAGTGCTTCGACCAGTTTGGTCCGTGTGAACGGTTTATTGAGTATGCCCCGAATTCCGATTCGCCGCAGCTCCGACGCTTCCCGGTCTTCGAGGCGACCACTCATGACCACAATACCGACCTCCGGGAGCATTTGACGCAGGGCCTGGGAGAGGGTTATGCCATCCACATGGGGCATGTGGATATCCGTCAATACGACGCGAATTCGATCCCGATTCTCGGCCGCGCGGATGAGCGCCTGGGTGCCGTCTTCCGCATCAATCACGTCAAAATTCATGGCACGCAGTAAGCGGGATGCCGTATCGCGCACCGAAAATTCGTCGTCCACGATGAGAATGAGTTCGCCGTTACCGCGATACCCGCTGATGGTGGGTTCCTCAGCATGTGCCTCCTCTGATTCACCCCGTGCCGATTGGAGAAACACGGAAAACGAGGCCCCCCGATCAGGTCGGGAATAGGCCTCCATAAATCCACCGTGGCTCTTGACGATACCCAACACGGTAGAAAGGCCGAGCCCCGTACCGCGGTCCGGACCTTTTGTGCTGTAAAATGGCTCGAAGATGCGCTCCATCACCTCTGGCTCAATGCCCGTTCCCGAGTCGGTCACGCGAATCATTACATGGGGCCCGATACTTGCATCGGGTATGGAGCTCGCATAGGCCTCATCTACGTTCACGTTTTCCGCATACAACGTGAGCACCCCGCCGTTGGGCATGGCATCACGGGCATTGACGCAAAGGTTTAATAAGACCTGGTGCAATTGGGTGGAATCGCCCATAATCGGTTGAAGATCACTGGTAAACTGGGGTTGCAGGCGTATGGACTTTGGAAAGGTCCCCTTGATGATACGCTCCATTTCCTGCAACAGTCGATAGGGCTTGATGACCATCCGCTCGCCTTCGACGCCTTTGGCGAAGGTGAGCAACTGACGCACCATGGCGGCACCCCGTTTGGCCCCGCTCTCTATAGACTCGATCAATTCCAGATCATCGGGACGCTCCTCCCGCAGGACCTCCGTCGCCATCAGAATCGGAGCCAGCGCGTTGTTGAGGTCGTGGGCCACGCCACCGGCCAGGGTGCCGATACTTTCCAGCCGCTGCGCCCGCAAGGTGTGCTCCTGGGTCTGCTCGCGCTCGGTCACATCGCGGACAGCCGCCGCTACCCAAGTGTTTCCATTTATTTTTAAGGGGCTCAAGCTGATATCGACGGGGAAAGAAGTCCCGTCCTTTTTCAGTCCTTTGAGATTGCTGCGGCCACCGCCCATTGTTCGGGGCACGGCGTCTCTGTAGAAGGCTTTGCGCAAGCCCACGTGGGCGCTGCGGGATTCCATGGGCAGCAATATTTCGATGGGTTGTTGGAGCAATTCTGCTCGCTCGTAACCGAAAAGCCGTTCCGCTTGTTGATTCAGCAGGACGATACTACCCTCCGAGTTCGCCATGATAATCGCATCGGGCGCAAATTCAAAGAGGTCGTGAAACTGCTTTTGCGTTTGCGTGACCGTAGACTCTGCCCGGGCACGTTCGATGGTCGCCCAACATCGCTCGACGGTTTCCTGCACCAGAAATATTTCATTCTCCGTCCAATTCCGCGGGGTGCATTGATGCACGGCCATCATGGCCCGGAGGCCATCTTCCTTCACCAGGGGGCAACAGATAAT
>JAUIMA010000131.1 GCA_030432675.1 Candidatus Hydrogenedentota bacterium
TGGTCGTCGCCCATCTTACCGCCCACGTGAATGGCCGCCTCTTCGTTCCACACCCCCCTAGCCGCACCATCGTCTTGGGCGCGAACCAGGAAGCCCTCGCGCACCTGGTCGGACCAAATAACACCCATCTTCTTTCCGGGCAGGGGCGTCACCACACAAATATCGTCGGGCGCAACCCCCTCGGAAAGAACAATCGGACCCGACCAAAGCGTGCCATCTGCCGGGGCCGTCCACACGCACACCTTCACACCGGCCACGGCGGCAACCCACCACGTGCCCGCGGTGTCTTGCATGATCGTCGCCGTCTCGATGGCGTCCTCCGGCGACGGTGGGGCCAACTCCCCGAGTATCTGGTTCTCCCAGCGCGACGCACCGCCCTCACCCACCCGGGTAAGGCGAAACACCGTGACCGACGTATTGGTCTTTCGGTAGTCTTCCAGCCCCACCGCCGTCACACCGGAATCTCCGGGCCAGACATCCGCACGACGTGCGGCCCGCTCCAGCCCCTGGACGGCCTCGGGGTGCTCAACCCAGCCGGTGTCCGTGCGCTGCCAGAGCGACGGTCCCGATTCACGGGGCAAGAGGGCCCACCAGCACCCGTCCATATGCCACAGCTTTGACTGGGGCTTGTCCGCCGTGGGCGCGGGGTAGTCCAATTGGAATACGGGCTCCGTGGCGGGGCGAAACGCGGTTCCGACCGGAGCCTGCGGCAACGCCTGGGCGCCAACGGACAGCAGGAGCAATGGAATCCATTGGAAAAACACGGGAAAAGGGTAGGAGCGGGAGCTATGCATAGGGGAGCTTTCCTCGTTGGGGATGGCCACGCGTCGAGCCGAGGATAGCCCTTTTCAGGAAGAACCTTCAAGGCTGAAGCGGACTCCAAACGTCCTTGACCTACCCGTGCGACACGTCGGGCATCCAGCGATTGAACGCCTCAATCTGCAGCCTTATACTCAGAAGTCAGATGGGACAGGCGACAGCAATCGTATCGTCCTGAGGAGAACATGGATGACCAAAGAAGATGCTGATGACGTGACCGATAGCCCCGACGCACTCTTCGACCGAATCGTCACCATCCTTGAGGAAGCCCGAAATAACGTGGTCCGGGCGGTCAATACGGGTATGGTAACGGCCTACTGGCACATCGGTCGGGAAATCGTGGAGGAGATTCAAGGCGGCGCGGAGCGGGCAGAATATGGCAAGCAGGTGGTGAAGAATCTATCCGTCCGACTGACCGAGCGGTATGGAAAGGGGTATTCGGAAACGAACTTGAAGTACTTTCGCTTGTTCTACCAGGCTTACCCTGACCGCTTGACTGGAATTCGTCACCCGGTGGGTGACGAATTCAACGAATGTGTAATTCCAGGCCCATCCGGTGTGGAATCTGACGCCAAAAAGGAAATTTCCTCCCCAATAGGAAGAGAATTAGATGGGCCCCTAATTCGTCACCCGTTGGGTACCGAATCCGACAGCACATTCTTGTCGGAACTCTCTTGGTCCCACTATCGGGCCCTGATGCGCGTTGAAGATCGGGCGGCGCGCGCCTTCTACGAGCGCGAGGCGGCCGAATGCGGCTGGAGTAAGGCCCAGCTTGAGCGCCAGATTCAAACGGCCTATCGACCGTGCCGCGCGATCCCCAAAAGGCGAGTTTCAACGAGTCCTGACGGGTTCGTGCGCGTGGCGCGTCTATGTCGATGTGAAACCATCAACGTACCAGGCGAGCGTCTGTACCATCTCCACTAGAGCGACTGAGAAAACGAACAGCCCCCTACTCCTCCCCCTCCAACACCGCCGACAAGGCGGGCGTATCGAGCGAGCGCGTCAAGCGAAAGACCCCCGCCGGGCCACCGGGGGCACCGCAATAAAAGAACACATGCTGCACGCCCCGCTCCACATCCATCACCGCGCCCCCCGTGTGAAAGCCATCCGCCGTGGCGTAAAACTTGCCGCTCCGCTTAAAGAGGCGCCCCTCAAAGCGCCACGCCGCCGTCGCCCAATCCTCCGGCGCAATGCTGTAAAGGTTGATGGACATATCCTCCCGCTTCGACTGGACCACCTCGAAACGTTTGGTCACGGGGTTAAAACACATGGCCGAAGTATCTACCGACCGCTTGGTTTTCATGTTGGTGTTCGCCACATCGGTAATCGGCCCGTCCCCAAAGGTGAAGCGCGCCTGGGCAAGAATATCGACGGGGCGTTGGTTGCGAATAATGGCGACAAAGCCCTCCTCATAGGGAATGACATCGGGCTCGGCGGGCTTGCACCACGCGGGCAGGGCCAGCCGGTGCTTCTCCCAGGTCTCCCCCCGGTCCCGGGAACGGTAGACGGCGATTTCCCGGGCGATATCACTCGGCCGACCATCCTTTACGATGCTGTGGTGGGCGAAGAGCAGGGTGCCATGGGACGGGTCGTCGATAATGCGGGGCCCCACATAGGCGAAAGGCCCTTCGTGGCGATCCTCCCGAAAAGCGAGGCGCAGGTGCATCCAGGTCGCGCCCTGGTCTTCTGACCGAAACACACCATGGTCGCTGACCAGAAGCACGGCCCCATCGCGGAGGGTGCCAAGGGCGTTCAGGTGGAGCTTATAGCCCAGCGGACTCTTGTTTTGCGGGTCGAATTTGTAGCGATGGACCAGGGGCACGGAGCCGCCCCGGTTGCGATCTTCGGGCGTCATGCATTCGCGCACGTCATAGGGCTCCGACCAGGTCTTCCCCCCATCCTTCGAACGCAGTATCGTGGAATAGGTCGTGTCCTGATCCGCGCTACCGGCCAGCTTCTTGTTGTGCCCCGGCATAGCACGATGGACCACAATCATCGTATCCCCCGCCATCGTGGCCACGGGCCAGCCAAAGTGGTTGTTATCCCCCTTTGGGGCGGTGGGCAGATTGACCGGCGCCAATTCGAGGAGTCCCGCGGCCTGTGCCGCTTCCAGACGCTCCAGTTGCTGCGGGTCCATGTCGAGCAACCCGCGAACGAAGGAGGCCCCGTCGGTCGCGCCAAGGTCTTCCGCCGCCCCAGACATCGGGCCAACGCCCAACCCCAGCAGCCCCATCGAGAAGACAGCCACCGCCGCCAGACCCTTCGCCGTAGCCATACCTCGACGATTCATTCGTCCTGTTTCCTTCGTCATGATTCGCTAACTTCCTTCCCCAGATAGTCTGCCTGATTCGTGGTTGATTCCGCCGTGACACCGCCGCCAATTTTCAGGTACCCTGCACGGCATAGGGATACATTGTCAAAACAAGATGGAAAACATGATGCAAACAACACGCACACACCCAGTCTTTATCGGCGCCCTGCTGGCGGCCCTCCTCACCGTAACCGCCCATGCAACGGAAACCCGGGAAGAACCCATCCCCACCGGTTGGGCCGAATGGTACCGCCCCGTAGACAACCCCGTTTTCACCATCGACCACGGCAACAACCACGACTCGGTCCTCTTTGTAGAACCGGAACTGGAATATCCCTACCACCTCATCATCAGCCACGAAAAGGAGGCGGCCCACCTCTGGCGCACCAAACGCTTTTCCTGGAGCAGCGCCGACTGGGAGTTGGTCAGCGACCAATATATCATCGGAAACCACTACGAATACGATGACGGCGTGAAGGTGGGCGACACCTATTACATTTACGAAGACGGCATCGTCTATACCTTCACCGGCCCCCTCGAAGAAGCCAGTGGCCAGTGGAAAAAAGCGGGCACCTTCCCGAAGAAGGAGTGCGACGACGCGGGCGTTTTCTACGAAGAGGGCGTCTTCCACCTCTTCGGCGAATACGGTCATTTCCCCCACGGTCCCGACGGCACGAGCCTTTCCCACTTCACCTCCACGACGGGCGTGGGTGATTGGACCCTCGTCAATGCAAAAGCCGTGGACCCCAATCCCGATGGGGGCCACACCTACGGCGTAGGCGACCCGACCATCGCCAAAATCGAGGGCATGTACTACATCTTCTGCGACCGCGAATCGGAAGGCGTGCCCTACCGCGTCATCGCCTGGCAATCACCCGATCTCAACACCCCTTTTGAATATAGGGGCGTGGCCCTCGCGCCCCGTTCCGACGAAACCGACGACTGGGACAACTACCGCATCCAGGATGCCGACATCGGTTACATCCCCGAACTGAATCGCTACGTCCTGACTGTCAACATGCGGGATGTAGACGGCAACCCCGGTGGCAACTTTCCCACACTCGGCGGAAAACACAGCCGGGTCGTGGGCGTCTTTTATTCAAAGAAGACCCTGGCACCAACAACGACGCCGTAGGTCTAGTGGTCTGAATCAAGCCAATGGGCCACCAGTAAGAAAGCTTTTCCATCGGCCAGCTATAGAATTGGAAATCGATGTGGGTCGTGGCCATGACTCATGGGACGGGCTTCCAGCCCACAATGGATGAAACGTTCCGAAAACATCGGGCTTTGCCCCATGCTGGTATGTTTCCGGGCCGTTGGCCCTGAGAAAAAGCGAAACGGTAAGGTTGAATTCTTCAGCGCCAAAGGCGCGCTCCATACCAGCCTGGGGCGAAGCCCCAGGAATGAGAACAAATATGTTGGACAGGGCTGAAAGCCCGATTCATAGTGCGTAACAATAAAAGCCTTCAACTGCGATTCAGACCACGTTTTCGACCCCACGTCATTCCAATGTCAGATTGCGTATGGCGATAAGCTTCTTTCCCGTCCGGGCAAGCAGGGTATGGTCTACGGCGGCGACCGCGTAGAGTACCGTCTTCGGTGCCTTATAGGCCTTTTCCCCCTCCCCGTCCTCACCGGCGGGCGCCTCACCCGCGATCTCGTTCCAAAGACGATTCTCCGCCAACAACTTGAATTCGTTGCCCGCCTCGATGACAGTGCACGCCCCTTCTTTGCCGAAGAGGTAAATGCGATCACCGGCGGCAACGGGCGTGGCCCAACAGGGGTGGACGCGCTCCACGTAGCGAACCGCACCGGTGGCCAGGTCGCGACATTGCACATCGCCCCGGGCGGTCACAAAGTAAACATTGCCCCGATGGATCAAAGGACTGGCGTAGTCCGCCTGGGCACCGTCCCCTTCCCAGATCACGTCGAATCCCGGCTCGCCGCTTGCCGAAAGGCGGACCGCACAGTTCGATTGTTCCGCCGTGCGCACGCCGTCTTTGGCCCGGGTGCTGTTGGCCCCGACCACCACAATGTCACCGGCGACGGTGGGTGAGGGAATGGAAATACCGTTCAGCCCATCCAGGGTATTAAGCGCCTCCCCCGTTTTTGCGTCATACCGAATGAGAGAGGTGGCACTGCTAATCAGCAACGTCTCCCGTCCCCCCAATTCTGCCACCACCGGCGAAGTCCACGATGTCCGACCGTCCCGTCCCGTCTTCCAGCGCTCCGCTCCCGTGGCCTTGTCAAAGGCAATCAGCAGCGAGGGGTCCGCCTGTTCGACCAGAACGAAAAGTGTATCCTCCGTCTGGGCCACGGAACTCCCCAAGCCGTGGCGCGCGTGTTCTATTCCATACGCTTGCGACAGGTTCTTCTGCCACAGCACCTCGCCGCCGTGGGAGAGAGCGATCAAATCCCCCGACTCGAAAAATACATACACGCCCCTGGCGTCCGTCGCGGGCGTCGGTGCGGCCTTGCTGACAAAGCTGGTGTTTTCGATGCGCTGTGCCGATGGGAAGGCGTGTTGCCAGAGCGTTTTCCCGTCGCTCAAGTTTATGGACGTTACGATAGACGTCTCTTTTTCCTCCCCCTCCACCGACGATACGAAGACGCGATCGTTCCAGATTACCGGCGACGACTGGCCGTAGCCACGGACGGAAACGGACCAGGCGATGTTGTCAACGGGGGACCACTCCAAGGGCAAATCATGGGCGGGCGTCAGGTTCGTGCCGTCACCCCGAAACCCCGGCCACGTGTCCTCTGTCACGGGAATGGCGGCCGTAGCGAGACAGAGCGCGGCGGATATGAGTATGGACATGGTATCAAGACTCCACGTATATTCTTTTTTCGTTGCTTCCGCCCCGACGGACGGTTCTCCCCCCACCTGCGCCATACATTGTTTAGTGTACTAAACATCCGACCCTAGAACAACTTTTTGACTGCATTACTAAACACCCTTGCCAGCGGCCCGCGGGCGCTCCATAAACTCGGCCTGATTTCTGGGTTATACTGATCCGCTCCGTGGACGTTTGAAATCCATGGGGTCCTCAACTGCGAGAAAATTCAATGCTATCAATCCGACGCATACGTACTGGTGAAGCCGCGCTCTTCCGAAAAGTTCGCCTGGCTGCCCTGCGCGAATCGCCCGCGGCCTTCGGGTCGACGCTTTCAGACGCCCTGGAGCGCAGTGCGGACGAGTGGCGCAAACAGACCGACACCGCCGCCGAGGGCCCGGATCGGGCAATGTACGTCGCGATCCAGAACAACTCACCGGTCGGCGTGGCCAGAATATTCCGCGTTGAAGGGCGGCCAGACGTCGGCGAGTTATTGTCGGTCTGGGTAGCTCCAGAGAGCCGTGGCGATGGCACGGCGTCGGCGCTGCTGGACGCGCTATTTTTCTGGGCGCAAGACAATGGACTACAGACGATTCTGGCGAGCGTGCGAAAAGACAACGCGCGGGCACTTGCGTTCTACCGAAAGTACGGATTCGTCGCGGCAGCTAGTGAAACACCGGACGACCCGGATGAAGAGGTACTGGCGATGGATATCGCCCCATGAGGGCTGGACAACGCGGGACTGTCAACTCTTCCGCCCAAAGCGGAAAAGGTCAACGATGCGCCGAAGGCGGAGACTGTACCGGCAGTACGCCACGTCCCAATGTAAGCCACATCACCCCACGTCCCCTGACACTGCCGGGACAGCCTCACGCGTTATCGGTCACTCCCCAGCTTGGCGTTGTTCGTTGGGCTACGGGCACATCCCCCAAACCCGTCGACGCACAAGGCGTGAAGGCAGTCCCCCCTACACGATTTTTTTTTTCTTCTTCGCCGCAGCACCCTTCTTCTCCTTGGGAAACACAATCGAGTTTTCCACCCGTTCATCGATGCAGGCCAGGAGGAAGTCGATGAAGCGTTGGGCGTAGGGGTTGGCCCCCTCGTCGCGGACATAGCTCATCACGGAGGTGTTGGGCAGGGGCGGCAACCCGTCGTCAAGAATGGGCATCTCCTCCAACACCGCCGACCGGGGCAACACACTCACGCCCAGTCCCGCGCGGATGGCCGATTGGACGGCTTGGACGGCGTTCGCTTCGATGGACATTTTCCAGGGGCGTCCTATCGTGGTAAGGGCGTCGAAGGCAATCTGCCGATAGCTGCACGGCGGATGCATGAGCACCAGCTCGACCGGGACGTCCTCGTCTTCGTTCCTATCCCAAGATCCGGTCCAGACCAGTTGCTCTTCCCAGAGCACCTTGCCATAGTCCGCCTCCGGGCCGGCAAAGACCACGTCCAGTTCGTCTTTCTCCAAGGCCTCCAGCAGGCTCCCTCCCAGCCCCAGCACCAGGCTCAGGTCGCAGTTGGGGTGGGCACGGCGAAAACGGGCCAGCAGGGTGTGGAGATGCTGGGGCGCGAGATATTCGGCGAAGCCCACGCGCAAGAGCGTGCTCTCGTCGGGCGCGGTGACGGCGAGGAAGGCCTCATCCGCCAAATCCAGAATCCGCCGGGCGTAACTCACAAAGGTCTCTCCCGCGGGCGTCAGCGAAAGAGAACGGCTGTTGCGCTCCAGGAGTTTGGTGCCCAGCTTCTCTTCCAACTTGGCGATTTGCAGGCTTACGGCCGATTGAGTCCGGTAAATCCGCTTGGCCGCCGCCGAAAAACTCCCCTCCTCCACCACGGCCACCAGGGCCCGGAGACAGATAAGGTCCGTATCCAACTTGAATTGCATTGCATTCGATTTGCTCATAGGTGTCATTCCAATTAATCGTTTTACTTATTCCTGATCGCAGTATATACTCCCATTCAGAAGCAGTCAACCACCCCGCTGGACCGAAGCAACGACGACAGCGGCTCTGAAGAACGGCTCCACAACCCTTACCGAGGAGGATATGGATTATGAAAGCTATTGGATACACCCAGGCAGGCCCCATCACGGCGGACAACGCCCTCATTGACTTCGACGCCGAGATACCGGCGGTAGGTCCCCGCGACCTCTTGGTGGAAGTGAAAGGTATTTCGGTGAACCCCGTGGACGTAAAGGTCCGCACGGCCATGGCGCCCGAGTCGGGCACCAAGATCATTGGCTATGACGCCGCCGGCACGGTTCGGGAAGTCGGCAAAGACGTTAGCACCTTCAAGGTCGGTGATGACGTCTTCTACGCAGGCGATCTCACCCGCCCCGGCACCAATTCCGAGTTTCATCTGGTGGATGAGCGCATCGTCGGGAAGAAGCCCCAATCCCTCGACTTTCCCGAGGCCGCCGGTTTTCCCCTCACCTCCATCACCGCGTGGGAACTTCTCTTTGACACCTTTGGCGTAAAGGAAGGCGAAAGCCAGGGCGAAAGCCTCCTGGTAATTGGCGGCGCCGGGGGCGTGGCATCCATCCTCATTCAGCTGGCCAAAAAGCTGACGGGCCTCACGGTCATCGCCACGGGCTCCCGTCCTGACACGACCGAGTGGGTGAAAAAGATGGGCGCCGATCACGTCATCAACCACCGCGAGTCCCTCGCCGACCAGATGAAGGCCCTGGATATCCAGCCCCGTTACGTGGCCTCCCTCAATGGCACGGATGGCCATTTCGCCTCCATCCTCGAACTCATCAAACCCCGCGGGCATGTGGCCTTCATCGATGACCCGGAAACCCTGGACATCAAGGCGGGCAAAATGAAGGCCCTCAGCTTCAGCTGGGAGTTCATGTTTACCCGCTCCATGTTTGAGACCGCCGATATGGCGGTGCAGCAGGACCTGTTGAACCGCGTCTCCGCCCTCATTGACGACGGCACGCTGATTTCCACCGTCACCAAAAATCTCGGCCCCCTCACAGCGGAAACGCTCATCGCCGCCCATGAAGAACAGGAAGGCGGCCGTGTCATCGGCAAGAATGTACTGGGTGGATTCTAAGGGCCCCAACAAGCCCACACCCGCAGAAATCGCTTCACCAAAGTACGGAGGAAACACGATGAAACGACAGGCCACAACGCTTACCGCCGGAGCGGACAACGCTACCATCCTCTACGTCCGCGCCGAAGGCACCTATGAAATCGTTGCGACCCCCACGACGGAAAAATAACGGTCCCCATTCACCAATAGCTCGGACCACCCCGGGGGCACCGTCATCGGACCAAACGGAAAGCCATCCGTGCGTGAAGGCAGTCCCACACCACTCGTTCACACGGTCCCCCGTGGGAATGCCTGCCTTGCCGCGGGTCATAGACGCGCCGTAGGCGGGCGGCGATTCGCCGAAGGCGAAATAGCGGTGCCGTGGGTGCATGGGAGATGAACCACCGGGGACTTCCCGACGTGGCTCCCGGAGTACCGGAAGGGTAGTGCGTTACACCGGAGGACCGGTGTAACGAGCCGTAAAAAAACGGTTCATGGGAGAATTTCGGGTGCTGACAGGTATTGTTAAGGTCGTGCCGCGCGATCCCGAGGTACGAGGGTTCGTGCGATTGGGCCTTCGGCAATACGTACCGTGAATAGGGAAAGCCCGGTGATTACGGCACCAATCAGAGGAAATATTATGCCCGCAACGCCCATTGCAAATCTCGCACGAACCCGTCAGACTCGTTGAAACTCGCCTTTTGGGGATCGCGCGGCACGACTAACATTTGTGTGCGCTCAAGAAAGGACTTCCCCACTATTTGCCTAGGAACAAAAAACTCACCCCCACCTCCCACCGCGTGTCTGGTGCGGTGAGAAGCGGGGGCGATAGGGATGAGAGGCACTATCAGTCCTGTGCTTGCAGGATACCCACGAGCTCGGTCAAATTATTCACTACGTAGTCCGGCCGTTCGACATTCGGGTACAGCGTGGTGCCCGGACGGGCCACAAAAGCCGTTTGCAGACCCACGTTTTTCGCGCCCGCCAGGTCCCACGCGTGGGCGGCCACCATCAGGACTTCTTCCGGATTTACGCCAAGGTCATCCAGGACCATCTGATAGGTCTCCGGATGGGGCTTATATTTCTTGATGCTTTCGATGGTGTAGCGCTTTTCAAAGAAGTGGGTCAGCCCGGCGTTCTTGAACTGGGTCTCCACCCCGGCAGTTGACGAGTTCGTCAGGCTGACAATCCGATACCCATCGTTCGTTAGTGTGGCCAAGCCCGATTTCACATCGGGGTGGGGCGGCAAGGACCGCAAGGGCGTAACGATGGCCGTCTTGGCCTCGTCATAACTCATGTCGATGCCCTGCTTCTCGGCGACCATCATCAAGGCCGCCGTACCGATCTCGCCGAAGCCATGGTAATTGTCACTCAACGTCTCCACGAGTGAATAGTGCAGCATGGTGGAAAACCACAGGGGCAACAAATCTTCCCGCCCCTCGAGCACCTCCCCCACCGAGCTCTTCAGCGCAGCGAGGTCAAGCAGCGTTTCGTTCACGTCGAAAACAATCACGGTGGGTTTCAACAAAGGTTTCTCCTGCGCGCTTGCCCATGACGTCACGAACATGGCAAGGGCGGCAACGGTCCAGGTTAGGCGGACAAATCGTGTCATATCTTTTTCCTCTGCTCTCGGTTAGATTCAATGGGTCGCGTCGCTTGCTCCGATCTCCGGAGGATTCGGCGGCCACGAGTTTATTTAATGTCGCGATTCACGATGTTGGTGGCGAAACGCGCATAGGCCGCGCCCACCTGCTCGGCCAACGGGTCGGGCCAGGCGTGGAACCGCCCCTCAGCGATGGCGTCGAAGGTGTCCACCGCGACGAGTGAAGGCGCCGCAGCCGTATCGTCGAATCCGGCTGCCACCCCCATGTCCGTCTTGATTGGGCCAGGGTGGACGCTCACCACCTGGGTTCCCTGTTCCCGCAACGAATCCCGAAGCCCCTGCGTGATAGCGTAGCTCGCAGATTTAGACGCACAGTAAGTGGCCACATTTCCGAAAGTCTTCACCGAAGCGATGCTGTTGAGCTGGACAAATACCCCACCGCCATTCGCCTTCAACACGGGGGCGAAGGCCTGGGCAACCCGAATCAGGCCATAGACATTGCTTTCCATCTCAAACTGCAGGGTGTCGATGGCATCGGCATCCAATGCCGTGAGCATTCTCATCACACCCGCATTGTTCACCACCACATCCACATCGCCGGCCACCTTCGCCGCCGCCGTGATGGAAGCCGGGTCGTTGAGGTCAAGCCCCACGGGCATCACCCGCGCCCCGTGTTCCGCCACCAGGGGAGCCGCCGTCTCGACGTTACGCACCGCCGCATAGACCTTGGCCGCGCCACGATGGAGGGCCTCCTCCACAAGGGCCTTCCCGATTCCACGGTTGGCGCCGGTTACCAATACAATTTTTTCTTTCAGGTTAAAGGCCATCACAAGCTCCTCCTGTTTTGTCGCTTCGGGAAAATGAACGGGCAGATAACGTCAGCTGGCCTGATCGCCATCGGGCGTCCAGGCGTTCTTGGCGAACACCGTGTCCACCGGCGTTTGGGCCACGTGATTGGTGTAATTCGACAGCACTTTGTAGGCGGTGCCCAAGATGACGTCCAGGACATTCTCCTTCGTATAGCCCGCAGCGAGAAAGGCTTCGATGTCGCCATCTTCCGGCCAGCCCCGGCTCAGGTTCACCTTCTCCGCATAGACCCGGAGGGCTTCCAGCTTCGGGTCGGCGATGGGCGTACCCTCGCGAAGGGCGGCAATGACATCTTCCGGAACCTTCGCCCCTTGCATGATCGTCGTGTGGGCGGCCATGCAATAGGTACAGCCATTGAGCCGGTTGTTGGTCATGGCAATGATCTGACGTTCGGTTTCGCTGAGTTTCGTCTTTCCAAAAATCTCCGCCAGCGACTGATAGCCCTCCAGTAGCGCAGGCGATTCGGCCATGACGGCGTGGAGATTCGGAATGAAACCATAGCTCTTCAGGCTCTTTTCCAACAGGGCCTTACTTGCTCCGGCGGTCTCGATGCTATGTACCTGGAAGTCTGTCATCAGCTGCACTCCTTTTGTTTTGACCAAACGGTCTAAACGACGTCCAAAAAAAGAAGGACCCGGCGTCCTCGCGGGGTAACACTACCCGACGAGGCCCAACTCCCTACCCATTCATACTACCATGTTTTGACCAAATGGTCAAAATCACCACAAAAAATATTGGCCAAGCCTTGGAATACCGCCCTACCCAATCAGACTTTTCGCCGAGTCGGCCATCTGCTCCAATGCGGCTTGCTCCACCACGCCCCGGCCCAACACGCGAATACCCACCAGAAAAGACAACAGGGCATTGGCCGTGGCCACGGGCTCCACCGTCTCGGGAATGTCCCCCCGGGTCTGCCCCCGCGCGATGAGCCGCTCAAAGAAATCCGTCAACTCCTTAAAGGCCGCCGTCACCACCTCCCGCGCCGCCTCCGTGTGCTGGGCATAGTCCAGCGACGTATTCACCAACATGCAGCCCCGACGATGGGGATCGGCCAACGAAGTCTCCACAATACGGTCGAAAAACCGATAAATCGCCTCCCGGGGATCATCCAGGGATTCCAATTGCCGCAGCACCTTCCGACGCCGCTCGTTGTCATATTTCAACAAG
>JAUIMA010000132.1 GCA_030432675.1 Candidatus Hydrogenedentota bacterium
GCTTTGGCGACGCGCTCATCATAGTCGGCTGGACGTATTTCCCGTTCACCATGCTGTACCCCAGAGAATATGGCCCGCAGTTGGAAGTAGTCCCGCTGAGAAATGGGGTCAAACTTGTGATCATGGCATTTGGCGCAGCCTGCCGTAAGGCCGAGAAAGGCTGCCGACGTGCGGTTTACCATGTCATGAAGTTCGCCATCCCGCTGGTTCTTGGTCAACACGATGTCGGGACTCTTTACGCGGTCCCAGGGGCCTGCCACCAGATAGCCCGTGGCCATGTCCGCTTCCATGGCGTCGCCCGCGAGCTGCTCTTTGATGAACTGGGTGTACGGCATGTCATCATTGATAGCGCGGATGACATAGTCACGATAGCGCCACGCATTGGGGCGGGGGATGTTGGTTTCGAAGCCGTCGGTTTCGGCAAAGCCCACCACATCGAGCCAGTGTCGGGCCCAGCGCTCGCCGTAATGGGGAGACGCGAGGACGTGGTCCACCAACTTTTCATAGGCGTCGGGTGCGGGGTCGTTGAGGAAGGTTTCGACCTCCTCTGGCGTAGGGGCCAGCCCAAGGACATCGAGATAGAGGCGACGGATAAGGGTGCGCCGGTCGGCTTCGGGAGAGGGGCTGAGGCCTTTTTCACCGAGCTTCTGATGAATGAAGGCGTCGATGGGATTGGCCGACCATGTGGCGTCGGAGACTTCGGGGACGGTGGGCATTTCGGGTGCGCGGAAGGCCCAGTACTTGGGTTCATCGGCGATGGCCGCGGCAATAATTGATTTGGCTTCCGCCTGGGCTGCGTCTACCGTGGTGCCGGGCCAGGGAGTACCTCCGTTTACCCAAAGCTCCAGAATGGCAATGGCCTGCTCGGGAAGCTTTCCCTCGGGCGGCATTTGAAGGTCGTCGTTTTCATAGCGAACCGCCTGGATGAGGCGACTGCTTGCCGTGTCCCCGGGGATAACCGCCGACTTGACGAAGAGCTGGGCCAAGGAGTCGAGGCGGAGCCCGGACTTCTGTTCTTCCGGGCCGTGGCAGCTGATGCAGTTTTTCTGGAGCACCGGCATCACCTGCTCGTTAAAGAAGGTATCAGCCTCGGGGGACTCGGCCGTGGCGAAGGGGGCTAATGCCACGGCACATGCCCAAATACTACCGGAAACCCCGCGCCTCACGGGATGAAATATTGCTCTCATGGAGTACTGTCCTCATACTTCCTATACACGCGCCTTACTCAGTCTTAGCATGATGACAAACGGGGGGGGAAAGGTCAAATGCAGTTGACGGTGGGCAGTTGACAGGTGACGGACATCAGTGTGAGGACATAGGTTGATAGAAGTGACCGGAAGGGGTGCCACCCTTACGCGGAGGAGCGCAGCGGGGGAGCTTACGGGTGTTGGAGTGTGGGTGCTTTTCGGGAAAGGATTTGGAGTACGGAGACTACGTTGCCGCGTCCACTTTATAGCCGACTCGTATGGAGTTGCCCGCGACGTCGCACCCGTAAACCCGGCGACCGTTGGTCGCTTCGCCGGGTGTAAGGGTGGCACCCGTGAGTTTTCTGGATTTCATGAGGGAGTGTGAAAAGAAATGGAAAGGGTGCCACCCTTACGCGGAGGAGCGCAGCGGGGGAGCTTACGGGTGTTGGAGTGTGGGTACTTTTCGGGAAAGGATTTGGAGTACGGAGACTACTTCGCCGCGTCCACTTTATAGCCGACTCGTATGGAGTTGCCCGCGACGTCGCACCCGTAAACCCGGCGACCGTTGGTCACTTCGCCGGGTGTAAGGGTGGCACCCATGGGTCCTTATGGATGGCTCAATGTCTTCGTCATAAACTTCACCACTATTGGTAAGCTTTCGCGGACCACGTCGAAGGTGTGGCCCCCCTTCAGTTCATGGTAGTCGTGTTGGATGCCCAACTCGGTCAGCCGTGCGGCGAAGTTTTCATTCATGGTGCGGTCAAAGGCCGTATCGCCCGTGATAATGCAGAGGGCCATGTTGCGCAGCGACTCCGCTTGGTGCAGGGGATTTAAGGCGAGCCAGGTTTCCTTGTCTTCACCAAAGCGGTCCAGCGGGACGGCGTAGGATTGGCCTTTCGGCAGGCCCGTGCGGGGGAAGTCGAGGAGGCCGATGATAGGCGCGAGGGCGGCGAAGTTTTCCGTGTTGGCGAGGGCATAGCGCGTGCAACCGTAGCCGCCCATGCTCCAGCCACTGAGGCCCCGCTGCCTGGGGTTTGTGGAAAGATTGAACTGGGCCGTGGCGTGGGTGACCACTTCGTCCATGTAATCCTGATAGCGGTCTTTCGGCTTTGCCGGCGAATTGATGTACCACCCGTCATCGCCGTCGGGCAGGATGGTGACGAAGGGGGCCGCGAGGAGGGCTTCCCGTGCCCCGGGGTCATCCACCAGGGAGCGCTCATGACGTCCCCGACCATGGAAGAGAAAGAGGACGGGCCAGGGGCGGGCGTCGCGCTCATAGCCTTCGGGAAGGACGGCGCAATAGGTTTTGGGTTTATCGAGCACCTGACTGGGGAAGGAGAGGGCATGAACGCGGGGTGCGATGACGGTATCTGTGGCAAAGGTGGGCGCTGCGAAGTAGGCCGTCGCGCACAAGAGCAGGAAGAGGGGGCTACGCGAAATGCTACATTGGAAATTCATGGTGTCAGCTTTGGCGTGGTTGCATGGGGATGAAGCAAGGGTCACTATAGACGGCGGGAGGGTGCGCGACTGAAACAAATTCATTAAGTTTTTCCTAACCGTTTTGGTTGGCTTAGAGTTTAGTGTTTCGACAGCGGCTTGTCCATAGACGCGATCTCGTGTAGTCCATCGATGAAGTCCTTTGTCATTGGAAACGCTTCGCCCATGTTCAGTGTTCGAATGCTTCCATCCGCATACAGGACGGTGCCGCCGCGATGAAATTTGTCGGGCCACTCGACGGCAACGGGGATGTCGTACCGGGCATCGTCAAGTTCTCGCACGAGCGTCGCGTCAGAAAGACGTATTCTAGGTAGCACACGCACCGCACCGCCGACATGGACGGTGAGGTTATCGGCCCGATTGTTCAGGTTCAGTGATTTGTAGGCCTCGAGGAAAGCGAGTCCTTCGGCTTCATTTCGTATTTCCCAAGGCAGGTAGCAGAAACTGTCGTCGGTAAAACCGGAAAGGCCCAAGTCCTCGTTCTTTCCTTCACTACCTGCTGTACGCCGCATGTCACTCCACTCGCATTGGAGCCAGCAGGCGTTGTCCAGGTATGTTGGGTAGAAGCCCTCCGGGTCAATCATGAGATTGCCGCGCGTGGGGCTGATGGGCGGTACCAGGCCTCCGTGTTCAGCGGCGTATTCGCGAAGCCCCTCACGGAGAATGAAAACATCGTTTGTGCAGCTCGCGCATCGGGACGATTGACGGAGCTCCCAGAAGAAGTAACACCCCACACCAATGAGACCTACAGCAAGCACGGCGACGATATTGATAACGATTGCTCTTGCCCTTCTCTCGTTATCGTGTTGGACTGCCCATTTGGCTACCGTGTCGTCTTGCTTACCTGTTGTATCCAAGTTTATCCCCTCTTTGGATGTTGAAAAGTGTGGTCTTATGCCGCCCTTTCAGGACTCTATTCCTATCTCCGCCACAAACCCAGGGTTCCGCTCGTGCCTCGCTTCACCCTGGGCTACGATATGCCGCCCGTACCGGGCTACGGCGCCTCGCAGAAATTGTACTTCTCTTCGCATTCTTCCTGCTGTTTGTGTTGGAAATGTCCTTTCGTTGGAGTCTCAGCGGCCAACTGTTATTCGCACTTTGGCATAGTAATCTCGCCGGTTGTGACTCAGCGGCATGTGTTTCATTCACGGTCCACCCAGATGGGGTCCGAAGAACGCTTCCAGCCGCAATTGAAAGGCCGGTGTGAAGAGGGTTGAATTGTGGTTGGTGCCGGGAATGATAAACAGGTCGCCGTCGGGCCGGGCTGCGATGAGGCGTTCCGCCTGTTCCCGAGCGAAGTCTTCGCTGCCCGCAATGGCGAGGAGAGGGGTCGGCAGGATCTGGATTTCTTCGTCCGTTAGTTGGAATTCAGAGAAGGCGTCACTGCAGGCCGCAAAGGCGGCGGGGTCGTAGCCGGGGTGCAGGTAGGGCACGATGATGTCGTTGGCAATCTGGCCCACTTGCTTGGCATCGAACTGGTTGTAACCACTTCCCCCGATGGCGAGGGACAGGACCTGCTCGGGGTAGGTGGCCGCAAACTTCAGACTGATCCAGCCGCCCATGGAGTAACCTGCGAAGTGGGCCGTTTCGATGTTGAGGTGCTCCATGAGCCGACGGATGTCTTCCACCATGTGGAGTCCGTAATCCTCGGGGCGGGTGGGTTTGTCACTGTGGCCGTGCCCTCGGTTGTCCAGGGTTATGACCTGAAAGTTTTTGGCCAGCAGCCGGGAAGTGCCGGGGACCTGCCAGTGGATGGGACCGGTTCCCTGAAAGCCATGGAGAAGGATGAGGGGTGGACCTTCGCCCTCAATGCGGTACGCAAGGGTTTGCCCTGCGGAGTCGAAGAATTGGGGCGATGTTCCGGGACAGCCGGTGAGGGTGGCGATAAGGAAGAGACTAAGGAGCAAAGGTCGATATGGGGCGAATAAGGTTTTCACGAAGAACTCCGGGTTGGTGAGGTCATGATGCCAAATTGAAGGGACAGCACGCCACTGGTGGTGATTCGTTGATTGCCGGAATGCTCCGCCTTCCCAAGGGGAAACGTTGGGGGTGCCACCCTTACGCGGAGGAGCGCAGCGGGGGAGCTTACGGGTGTGGTGTTTGGTTGCGTACGCGGAAATGTGGTGGAGGCATTTTCTAAATTTGTAGGTTTTTGGTGCCGCGTTGAGGTGCTTATTCCGCCGTGCAGGGGCAATCCGCGACGTGGCACCCGTAAACCCGGCGACCGGTGGTCGCGTGCCGGGTGTAAGGGTGGCACCCTTGGAGTTTTCTTGGGTGGGCTATGCGCATTTATTGCTACGGGCAGGGTGGACCCGGTGTTATTTTCTGGGGTTTCGTGCCCCAATGGGAATGGTGAGGGTGCCACCCTTACGCGGAGGAGCGAAGCGGGGGAGCTTACGGGTGTGGTTCCAGGAGACCGACTATTCGTAGACCCTTATCTCGCAGATCCGGGCGTGGTCGAGTCCATTGGTCGCGGTTACCGTGATGCGTAGTTTGCTTACGGTTGTGGTGGTGTCCACGGTGTGACGTACCAGCCGTTGGTAGTTGTTCTTCACCGAGACCAGGGGTTCCCACGTGCCGCCAGCGAAGCCTTCAATGACATAGTCCCGCACCGTTTCCCCCTGGGCTATGCCCCATTCCATTTTGCTGGCGGTGTAACCATCGTGATGGCTCAATGTGAGGTGACGATGCATGCCTGTATCGAAAACGAGGTGTACTTCGCGGGGTTGGATCGGGGATTGAAAACCTAGCTCCAGTGTCGCGGGAAAACCCTGCGCGGGGTCAGACATCCACCGTTGGCTACCGGGAAAGTTTCGATTCGGCGGTGCGCCACGGTCTCCGTGGACACAGCGGGTCTGGCCTTGGAGGACGGCACTCGCCGGGCCTTCGGGTTGTTCGCTCGAGGCCGTTATCGTTGCGCTGGCGGCGCGGTCCTGGGGATCTTCATTGATCTGTCCGACGAGAAAACAGTCATCCCGCAGCAAACGCTGCTGGATAGTCTTCAGGTCGCCCGGGGAATCCAGGAGCTGAGGGAGCGCCAGGTGGGCGTCTATTGCATGGGCCAGCGCCGTGCCGACTCCTTGCCCCATGACGGCACAGGTGGCCATGACGCGGGTGGAGGCGAAGGCCACGTGGGTGGCGGAAATATTGCGCCCGGCGAAGGCGAGATTGGTCACGTTCTTCGAGATACAGGCCGCGAGGGGAATGTCGTAGAGCCAGGGCACGGGATGCTGCACGCAGGGCTCGAGCGTCGGGGCGTCGATCCCTTCGGGCGGGTGGAGGTCGATGGACCATCCGCCATAGGCGATGGCATCCTCAAATTCCCGGGAAGTCATCACATCGTCCTGGGTCAGTATGTGGTGTCCGACGAAGCGACGGCTCTCTCGCTTGCCGGGAAGAAAGCCAAACCAGTCGAGGGCCCAGTGGGAGGCCTCAAAGGGGTCGGCCCCCGGCGCGGTGCCCTCGGGGCCGTTTTTCACGTGGTCCCAGATGCCGAGCACAATGGCCAGCAATTCATCGCGGATGGCTTCATTGTCTTTGATGGTATCCAGCACGCCGCCATACTCGGCCCACCAATAGCCGTATTCGTGGGTGGGTTCCTCTTCGCCGGGTGTGGCGTAAAGGCGCAGGGCAAAATCGTCTTTGGTAAATTTTCGTGCCCACTCGGGGGCCACAAAGGGCATGGGACGGTCGTGCTTGCGGGCCTGCAGCAGAATGGTCGAACCGAGGCGTTTGTTGTCGGCCTGGTTTTGGGCAAGGCTCTCGCCATGAGACGCCTGATCTTCGCGCCCCTCCATAAACAGGGCACCTGCTTCCGCGCCCAGGCGTCCATCCCCGGTGCAATCCACGTAGTAGTCGGCCGTGATGGTGAAGCGGTCTTCCGTGCTCTGGCGCTCGGCGACAGCGGTCGCAATCCGGTCGCCATCCATGGTGACGGCCGTCAGGGTGGTGTTGAGCAGGAGCGTGAGGTTGGGCTCCGCGCGGCACTTTTCATAGAGGATGAGGTCAAACATGGCGGCCGAGCGCTGGGGGTTGCGAACGCAATTCTCCAGGCGAATCTCTTCCACGATGCCACCCTCGCGGGCCTCGGTTTTGCCTTCTTCGCCCCGGTCAAAGTGGCCGGTACCATTGGCCCCTACGATGTGCATGCGCACTTCGCTGGAGGCATTGCCACCCAGGACTGGGCGGTCATGGACGAGGATGACGCGGGCGCCATTACGCGCGGCGGCGAGGGCACAGGGCACCCCCGCCGGACCGCCTCCGGCGACGAGAATATCGGCGGAAAGGCGATGTTCTTCCAGCATCGTCAGGTACTCTGGGCGTCGTCGCCCCGGTCAAAGATGGCACAGGCGGCATGGCCCACAAAAAGATTGACGACGACGGCAGCGGGTGCGATCCATTGGAAACTGATGGGGTCGTAGCCGGTTACCGGGTCGCGGCCGAAGAAGTATCCGGAGAAGGCAATGAGGACGGCCGTAACCGTTCCGGCGAACCAGCCAATCCAGACGCCGGGCGCGTTGGCCCGTTTTACAAACAGGGCAAAGTAAAAGAGCCCAAAGATAGGTGTTACAAGCAGGTTCGCAGTTTTGTTGGTTACGGTGGTGATGTTGCCTTCGATAAGGCCCATGTAGGAGCTGCCGATGACCACGATGCCCCCGATGACGAATGCAAAGATTCGGGCCATCAAGACATGTCCCCGGTCAGACTTGGGAGAGAGTCCGAAACGGTCGAGCAAGTCGGTTGTCACCACGGCGGTGATAGAGTTAACGCCCGAGTCAATACTCGACATGGCGGCGGCAAACATGGCGGATACGACGAGCCCGGAGATACCGATGGGGAGGTGGTAGGCGATGTATCGGGGGAACATGTCATCGGCATTTTGCGCCAGGGAGTTACCCTCAGGCAAAAAGGCCGGGTGGGCGACGAAGTAGCCCATGAGCGCAAAGCCGACGATGTAGAGTACGAAGGTGATGAAGGCGCCGACGCACAGTTGGGTGGCCAGGGCCCGTCGTGCGGCGGTGGCATCCCGGGTGGCCATAAAGCGTTGCACCGAGACCTGGTCTCCGCCCGCGGTACAGATATACCAGATGCCCACACTCACCACGGTACCGAATACCGTCAGTCGCGTCTTGGGGTCGAAGCTGAAGAGAGGTTGGCTGTCCCAATGGGGTTGCCACGTAGTGGGAAACCAACTGAACCCGCCCTGGTCCACGGTGATCATGGCGATAACCAACAGGGCACCACCGAGCAACAGAATAGTTTGAAGTAAATCGGTAATGACCACAGCACGCAGGCCGCCCAGGGACGTGTAGGTAACCGCCACGAAGCCGGTAACCAGTACGATGTGGGGGATGTATTCTTCACCGACACCAATCATGACCGACATGGCCTTGGCCGTGAGATAAACCAGCAGGGACATCCACACGAGGCGGAGGAGGAGGAACATGGCGACCCCGAGGAGTCGTACGCTCAGGCCCAGTTTATCCTCCAGTAACTCATAGGCGCTGGTCACCCGGTGTTTCATGTATACGGGAATCAAGAGGTAGCCGACAACCAGGAATACGATGGGGTAGGCGAGTAACGTGACCCCGTAGATTGGCCCCTTGCCGACGATTTCGCCCGGTATGGAAAGATAGCTTATCGTGCTGAGCAAGGTCGCGAAGAGGGAGACGCCGATGAGAAACCAGGGCATGTTTCCGCTGCCTACGAAATACTCTTTTGTTGAACTCTGCTTACGGCCGAAGTAATAGCCTAAGGCGATGGTGCCTACGCCATAACATATGATGATGGCCCAGTCGACCAGGGTGAGCCCGACGGTCTCGGGGAGCACTTCGGCCCCCTCCTGGGCGAAGCCTTGCGCACACCCCACCACAAAAAACAGGGCGATCACATGGGCGATGCGCGGGGCTTCAGCTAAGCCGTTTCCAATTCGAGTCCAGGGATTCATCACGCGCGAAGTACCTCCATTTTGATATGGGACCGGGCCAGTGGGTGAGTTGACATTGGCCCGTCAATTCGGAATTTCGTTACTCGGTGCAGTACTATATCATGCTCACCAAGGCAAAGGGAAAGACTTGTTATAACCAATCAGTGCCCCGCCCGGCGCTGTGGAAAGTCCGGTATATGTTGAGAAAAAGTAAAGCCCTCGCAAAAATTCGCGCGGGAGAGCCAGTCCGTATTTGTATGCTCGGACACTTTATCCCGCCTTATGTACATCTTGCGGCCCAGGCGGGTTTCGATTGTATCTGGCTGGACCTCGAGCACCGGCTCATTGATGAGCGGGAAGTTCAGGCCCTGCTGGCCCAGTTTCATCTGGCGGACATTGACTGTATGCTCCGGTCGCCCACCCGGGAGAAAAACCGTCTCTACCGCTATCTGGAAGATGGTGCGACGGGCCTGATGATTCCCCATGTTTCGACGGTGGCGGAGGCCGAGGCGCTGGTCCAGGCGACCAAGTTCCCACCCCAAGGGGACCGTGGACTGGACGGGGTCGGCTTTGATACGCACTACGCCCTGACGAACCGCGAGACCTATACAGAACATGCCAATCGCGAGACCTTTCTGGTGGTGCAGATTGAGACGCCGGAAGGCGTGAAGAACGCCGAGCAAATCGCCGCCTTGGATGGGATCGCCGGTCTCTTCGTGGGGCCGAGTGATTTGGGGCTGCGATTGAACAAGTTTAAGGGACTGCCGAGTCTGGATGAGTGCATCGAGCAGGTGGCCCATGCCGCCGCACAGTATGGCAAGGCCTGGGGGTTGCCCGCCGGAACCCCGGAGCAACTGGCGAAGTATCACGGGATGGGTGCCCAATTGTTGGCCCATGGCAGTGAATATGGGGCGCTGAAGGGCATGCTGGATGCGAGCGCACGTCGATTTGACGCGGCATTCGCCTCCAAGTAATGAAGTGGCCCCTGTGTACCGGGATGGGTCTACAGGGGCCCGGAATTCTTGGGGGAGTCGGAACTCAGGGGGCGTGGTCACTCATGGGGGAGCACTCGCTACCGTCTTCTATCAAGTTACACCAGGTCTCGGGATCGCCCGAGTCCACACAGGAGTTGTTGGAGCACCATTTTCCATTGCCGCCCTGGGGAGCGTACGTGCCCACACTCTTACTGTTGTCGATGAGGATTTTGTTTTTCTTTGCCTGTTGGACCGCCTTACGGATGCTCCATTTGTCGGCCTGGTAGAGTTCGCCGAGGGTGCGGTCGCCACAGGCCCCGATAAAGTTACTCCATTCATCGGGCGTGATGTAGGAGTCGTGCTCCTGCATGTACAAAAAGGGCGTGCAGAAATGGTTCATGCGGCCGCCGGCATCGATAAAGAACTTACTCAGCAGGGAGACGATTTCCGCGAGCGGGGAACCCGCCGCAGCTTTTTCCAGGAAGAGCGTGTCCAAGTGCGCATCGGCGGGGTAGCCGGCCGCTTTCAGCATAGACTCTATCTGGGTCAACACGCCACTGGGGCCCACCAACTGGGCTTTGACGTCATAGGAATTGCCCTGTGGGTCGGTCTGGAGGTCAGGGTGCTGGTCGAGTGCATCGGCGTTGGCCATCAGTTTTCCCAGCCCCGACGTGACGGTACCGTCGCTTAATGGCTTGGAATACAACTCTGAGTAGGTGACCCCGTCCAGCAAGTAGACCATCAGGTTTATGCCCCGGGTAAGCGGTGTGGTTCGCATTTCCTTGGTAACATCATTCGGTAGCGACATGAAACATCCTCTGCGTTCGTTTGCGGTTACTGACTACTGCCAAAAGGAAAATCTCAGGGGCTCAGGTGCTCTTCAGAACAAGATGGACGTCTTGGAACATTCCCCGTGTTAACGAAATGGAGAGCTCAAAGGCCGGGTCTGCCTCGAGGTGGGCCAATGCAGACTCGCAAAGTTCATGGAGTTGGCTCAACGATGTGATGGGCTGCCCCGAGATAGCCGTAATACGACTCATGGGGTAGAGGTGAAGGCGGGCCAGGGGGCCGTCCCACTGCTTCTGAGTCTGCGCCAATACCCAATAGCCGGAGAGCGCACCGGGTGACAGGGGTTGGCGAAGAATGTCCCGGGTTCGGGCTTCATTGACTTCGAGAATGGTGTCCGTATCCAGTCGAAGCATAGTCAGCCCCGCCTCCAGAAGCGTCCGGGCCTCTTCCAGGTTTAGCGTGACGGTTTCTGCCTGGGGTGGCGTGGGCTGCGTAAGCAGGCGTCGGGTGCGTTCCTGACCTGAACGGGTTACTGAAATGTCTACCGACAGAAAGGATGGGTCGGACGGCCCCGCCGTAGCGCCCGCCTGGACGTTGGCGACCACGGTGGCCAGATCCGTGCCGGGGAAACGAATCTCATCGCCGACCTGGAGGCCCAGCGCGGCCAGGTAGGGGGCGAAGTTCTCGCTACTGATTACCTGGACCGAGTCGTCTGCACCGGATGTATCAGACCAGCCTGAAAGGGCATCGGTAAGATCAGTGAAGCGACAGAATTGGACGGCAGCCAGGGCCGTCTCGGCGGGCGTATCCGGTTGGCTTCGCAGGGCAAGTTGCTCCCGAAAATCGCGCACAGCGTCTTGCAATACTTCTCGGGTGCGGATAGGCGTCTCGGCAGGCAGGGGCAGGGTGGCGTAATGGGCGAGATTACCTTCCTGCGATGCAATGAGGAAGCCGGGCTGTGTGGGGGAAAAGTGGGCAAAGCGGGGCTTGTCCATGGGGGTTTCGATACCGATCAGGTGGGTCCCGCGTGCCGTGTTCCAGATATTGATGCGGGACGAAGAAACCGTCATCAGACGGGAGCCATCCGCATTGAAGTCGGCCATGAAGGCGCGGCCGGCCTGGGTGCCGGTTTCAAAGCGCACGCTTCCCGATTCCGTATCCCAGACCTGGGCACCACCATCGGACGATACGGTGGCAATGGCACTTCCATCGGGTGTAAACGTGGTGTAAAGGGGATGGCCCGAATGGGAGATGCGGAAGCGCTCCTCGTTTGTGTCCCGATTCCAGACGATGACGTTTCGATCGCGGGAGAGGGTGGCAAGATAGCGGCCATCATCCGAAAACGCCGCGTTTAACACCGTGTCGGTGTGGCCGTCGAATTGGTGTACCATGGCCCCGGTTTCGGTATCCCAGACACGGGCGGTATTGTCCCATGACGTCGTGACCACCTGCGTGCCATCCTGGTTGAAGGTCATGGAGCTGATATAGCCGTCGTGCCCCTCAAACCGGGTCACCACGTCGCCCGACGGGATTGCCATCACCACGGCAAGAAATTCATCAACCACAACGCCGAGGCGGGAACCGTCGGCATTGAGACAGAGTCCCGTGCCATTGGGGCCCGGTTGGCGGTTAACGGTCAGCAAGGTGGAGCCATCCTGACTGTTTACCACCTTAACCGTTCCATCGGCACGGACGAAGGCCGACCGGCTCCCATCTGCTGAGAGGGCGATGGCCACCGGTGCGTATGGTGCCGCTTCCCAGAGTTGACGGTGGGGGATGCCCCGGGTGAGCCAGGTGCGGATAGCGCCCCCGCGCTCGGTCGTGCGGTAGGAGGTCGTGTCATCCATGACGGCCAGGTTCAAGAGCGGGTTGCGTGCTCCTTTCCCACGGCTGAGCAGGGTGCCGGAATGTACGTCCCACACGGTGCGGACGCTTTCCATATCCACCGCAAAAATCATCGTGCCATCGGGAGAGCGTTGACAGTCCTGTACGCCGCTACCCACGTTCAAGGTGCGCTTGATTTGGCCTGTTTCGCTATCCCACAGGCGGACGAGGCCATCTTCGCTGCCCACGAGTGCGTCGGGACTTCCAGGGTAAACCCGGGCCCGGCGGATGGGTGCATCGAGGGGCAGGTGGTGACGGGTGCTCAGGTCATTTGCGTTCAGGCTGTAGGCAATCCGATCGCCCGAAACCAACAAAGTC